>CAZAHL010000105.1:0-20698 GCA_964484845.1 uncultured Chryseolinea sp.
TATAATTTCTTTTTCTTTTGCAGATAAAAACAAGGCTTCTGAAACATCGTAAGAGAAAAAGCCATATTGATTTATGGCGTTTCCTAATGGATAATTTCGTATAAAGTCTGAATGGAAATACAAAGCAGTACCTTCATAGCTTTCTATGTCTTCTGGTGGAAAAACGATTTGTTTGGGTTTCAAAAATGCTAATCCGCCTTCTTCAAAATCGTAATATCCTTGTCCGTATTTTATTTGTCCTATGAAGGTAGGCTTAAAGGAAATTTTGTAAAAATCAAGACTTGTTTTTTGCCCTTTTGGAAACATTTCAATCGAAACATTATTGTAATCAACCAATGCAATCAATGGGTGCAATGGCGAAGGAAGTCCCAATATCCGCACAAGTTGCGATATACTTTTAATGTGATTGATGTCAGAGTGTCGTTGCATTTTTTCGTTTACGAATGTAATCAACTTTGTTTTGACGGGCGAATAACAATGTCGCCAATTTCAACATCGTCAGGTTGGCTTATTGCATAAATCACAGCATTGGCAATGGCTATGGGATCTATGGCAATTTGTTCCATTCCTTTTTGAATGGCTGTTTTCATTTCTTCGTTTTTTATGTTGTTCACAAAATCTGTTTTCACAAATCCGGGCGAAATGCCTGTCATGCGTATGTTTCCGTTTGACTCTTGACGAAACGCTTCTGCAATAGTGCGAATGGCATTTTTAGTTCCAGCATAAACGCCTTGCATTGGCACAATCTTTATTCCTGCCGTTGAAATGATATTGACGATATGTCCCGATTGTTGTTGTTTGAAAACGGGAATTGCAGCCGCCATCCCATACAAAACGCCTTTGAGGTTAATGTCAATCATTTCTTCCCAACCGTCAATATCCAATTCGTCAATGCGGCTCAATTGACTGACACCTGCGTTGTTTACAATGACATCTAATTTTCCGTATTGCTCCACTGCTGTATTTACCAACCGAACTAAATCGGCTTTATTTTTTACATCAATTGTAACACAGGTGGCTTCGCCACCCGTGCTTTTAATTTCTTCAACAAGTTGTTGTAATTGTTCTGTTCGTCTTGCACCCAAAACAACCTTTACACCGTTTTTTGCTAATTCTATTGCAATGGCTTTACCCATTCCGCTACTTGCACCTGTAACGGCTACCACTTTTTCTTTAAGATATTGCATATTCTTTTGTCTGCTGTGTAAGGTTTTGTGTGCAAGCTCATTACTTGTCTTGCACACACACTTTCTTGTTGCTCATACTTTGTTTTGCTTTACTATCTATCTATTTGTTTTTCTAAAACTTCGGGATAGCGATCGCCCACCAGTGTAATTCCATTTACTGTTGTGTTGATTTTTGCAAGTTCATCGGCTGTCAATACAATATTTGTACTACCAATGTTTTCGTCTAAACGATGCAATTTTGTAGTCCCTGGTATGGGTGCTATCCAGGGCTTTTGAGCTAAGAGCCAGGCCAATGCTAATTGTCCATTCGTGACATTTTTTTGTTTAGCAATTTCTGAAAGCGCGTCCACTAAAACCAGATTGGCTTTTATGTTTTCTTCGCTGAAACGAGGAATGATATTTCTGCGGTCGACATCCGCTAATTTTGAATTTATTGTACCGGTGAGGAAGCCTTTGCCCAAAGGACTGAACGGAACAAAGCCAATTCCTAACTCTTCTAAAGTTGATATGATTTCATTTTCGGGTTCACGCCAAAACAAAGAGTATTCGCTTTGTAATGCTGTTACAGGTTGAATTGAATGTGCCTTGCGAATAGTTTTAGCACTTGCTTCCGATAAACCGAAAGATTTTACTTTGCCCTCTTGTATCAGGTCTTTTACTGTTCCTGCAACATCTTCTATTGGAACATTGGGGTCAACTCGGTGCTGATAAAGCAAGTCAATGTAATCTGTTTTTAATCTTTTTAAAGATGCTTCGGTTACTGCCCTGATCGTTTCGGGCCTGCTGTCTAAACCTGTTGTGGGTCTGGCATTTTTACAGCCAAATTTTGTGGCTATAACAACATCTTTTCTATAAGGCTGTAATCCTTCGCCAACAAGTTCTTCATTGGTGTAAGGTCCGTAGGCTTCTGCCGTATCAAAAAATGTAATACCCCTTTCAACTGCGTTGTGTAGTAGTGTTATGGCATCTTTTTTATCAAGACCTTTGCCGTCCAAAAAGTTTAAACCCATACAGCCAAAGCCTAATGCGGAAACTTCTAATCCGCTATTCCCTAATTTTCTTTTTTGCATAATTCTTTTTTTAATTGTTTCTAAACCTGACTTAAATTTCAAATACAAAATTCTTGATTGCCGTTCTGTAAAAAGTAGCCCAATTGGTAATTGTTGTAGTCAGATTTTCAAACGTTTTTTAAACACTATAAATTAGTCCGCTACCTTTATCCAACGATTTGATAGTTGCCATATCATCGGAAGACAACTCAAAGTCAAATACATTAAAATTTTCATTTACCCTTTTCACATTTGCTGATTTCGGAATAGCAACGACTTCTCTTTGAATTAACCATCGTAGAACCACCTGGGCAATGCTCTTATTATACTTGCCTGAAAGCACTTTTAAAAGTTCATTATTAAAAAGATTATTTCTTCCCTGAGCAAAGGGTGCCCAGGACTCCAACTGTATGCCTTGAGTTTTCAACGCTTTCTGCATTTCTGTATTTTGGGAAAAGGGATGTGTTTCCACTTGATTGACTGCTGGTATCACACTATGCTGCTTATGTAAGTTCTCAATCTGATTTATATGAAAATTACTTACACCTATCGCCCTTACTTTACCTTCCCTGTATAATTCTTCCATTGCTCTCCAAGAGGAATTTACGTCTCCTTGCGGAATATGAATCAAGTATAAATCAATATAGTCAAGACCCAATTTTTTTAGTGATGCTTCAAAGGCACCCTTTGCTTTTTCATACCCGATATCCGCTGGCAAAAATTTCGTGGTCACAAAAATTTCTTCTCGTTTGACATTACTTTTTTTAATAGCTCTGCCCACCGATTCCTCATTTTGGTATGCTGCAGCTGTGTCTATCAGTCTGTAACCAATATTTAAAGCATTGAGTACAGCCTGCTCACACTCTAAACCGCCTTGAAGCAAGTAAGTGCCAAACCCAAGCAGCGGCATCTTTACTCCATTGTTTAATGTTACATTTTCCATTTTGCACTAACTTAAATTTCAAATGCTAAATTCTTAATCGTCATCCGATGAAATGTATCTGAATTGGTATTTGTTGTAGTCAAATTATATAAGGTGAGCTTGGCCGTCCATTTGTCTTGTCAGTTGGTTGTCGCGCTGCCATTGCCACTAACGTCCGGTTGTGAGTTGTTGCTTTGGCCTTTAACAATAATTAATAAGAAATGTCTCATAGCTTTTGTTGCCGACTGTTCGTTTTCTTTGTTCTAAATGTTCGGCTTCTTCTTGTGTGAAATTAGTTCTTCTATTTTACTATGGTCAAGCCATAGTAAGTTTATAGCTGAGTTGACCATTGATGAGTTTGATGGTGGTATCGGTGATTTAACCGAATGTTGAATTGCTTAGTTGATAATCTTTGCATAAGCAGTAACGATTTCTCTATGCATTGATGTTTTAAATGCTGCGTTAAAGTATCACTCGTGGAAGTATTGATTAAGGAAGCTTAGGTTTTAACACTATTGTAACACCAGAATTGAAACCGGTGCAAATCAAATGATACTCATTGATTCCAAAGATGTTCATTGTTTGCGTCCAGGGTGCTGAATGATACTTATTGACACTGATCTCCATGTTCCAGCGGGATCACAAAAACAAAAATAGCTCGACCTTAGCCACTGAATATCAGTGGCTAACTGTTGTTGTGCCAACTCTCTGTGGCAACTTTGAGGCAAAAATTCATTTTACCTAACTAAAACCGGCTCTTTTTATACCAATCTGACTGGTCGCATAGTTATTTTTGTTTCAAGTAAAGGTCAATGGGTTTTGATTTCGGATTTCACAAGTTGTTACCTACTTGGGAAATATTTTTTCAATACCACTTTCATCGCAAATGATAAGTCAGCAATTAGTTATATCTAATGCCGAACAACGGATAATCTTCGCTCGAAGCAATTGTTAAGCTTCACCATTATTCTCCATCCACCCTAACTCTTCGTGGTCTGGGAAGGTGACGTTTGGACGAGCTATTCTGTCCTTAGTGATTCTACAGGATTACGTCTAGCGGTAACGTACGTTCGATAACTCACGGTTAGAAAAGAAATGACAATTAGAATTAATCCAGGGATAAGGAAAAGTTCAACACCCAGATCTGTCCTGAAAGCATAATTGTTCAGCCAAGTACCACCTCCATAAAGGATCACCGGAATAGCTAAAACATTCGCTATTAACAGAAGGATAAGATACTCTTTGGATAGCAGCAGCATAATGTTGCTAATATTGGCTCCAAGGATCTTCCTTACCCCAATTTCTTTGACTCTCATAGAAGCGGAATAAGAAACCAATGCAAAGAGTCCTATGCAAGCAATAAAAATGGCAAGAACGGTAAAGGCAAAAAATAAATTTCCAAACTGCACATCCGACTTGTATTGCCTGTTGAATTCATTCTCCAGGAAAAAGTAGTCGAACGCATTGCCAGGAAAGAAAGAATTGTAAGTGGACTCGATATGCGCTAGTGATTCCGGGATGTTGGATAAATTTATTCTAAATGAGAAGTACATCCGGCAATCATTGTAAAACTCAAACAGATAAGGCGTATGACCATCAACCAGTGAATGCCAGTGAAAATTTTTAACTACTCCGACAATCCTGAACGTATCGTTTTTATAATAAAGTTTTTCATGTAAAGCATTTTCGGCGGAACCAAGCTCGAAAGTACGAACCGCTTCTTCGTTTATAACGACGACAACTTCCTCGCCTTTTAACATATCAAGGCTTGGAGACTTTCCGGCAATGAATTCTAAGTTATATGCGACTGGAAGATCGAAGCCGGCAAAAACAACGCGCCCAAATTTATCCGCACTTACCGGTGCGCCCAATTTACGAATAGTAATTCCAGTATTATAACCCTTGCCCGGTACGCTGCTTGAAGCGGCTACTGCAGAGATTGTATGATGGTCATCAACCTTTTCCCTAAAAGACTGTAAGGTAGGCTCCAGGCTTGACGTATTGAGGTTCACTTCGGGACCATTCAAAACAAGTATTTTCTCTATGTCCATACCTAATTCCTGGTTTTTCATGAACGTAATTTGTTTATAGATCAAATACGTGCCTGAGAGAAGAAGCAATGACGTCAGGAATTGAAATGTAATCAGACCGCTACGCAAGTTGAAGTTTCCGGACCTAGTTGTCTTGTATGCACCAAGCATACTGACTGGTTTGAAAGACGATAAGACAAAAGCCGGATATAATCCTGAGAATAGCGAACCAAAAACGATTGCTACTAAAAGCCAAACCCAAAACATCGGTACTTGTAAAAGGCTAAACTCTAATTCTTTTTCAATGATATTGGTTAGCATAGGAAGCGTTAACAATGCTATACTAATGGCAAGAATGCCAGATATTAAATTGATCACGATAGATTCCACTATAAATTGACCAATCAACTGTTTCCTGAATGCTCCGATCGATTTTCGGATACCCACTTCTTTTGTCCTGTACATTGAATGCGCAGTTGAAAGGTTGATATAATTAACCCATGGGATTAAGAGGATGAAAAAGGCGATAATCGAAAAAAATCGTACGTCGAGAATGTTTCCACTGTTTCTTACCAAGCCCTGATCAACATCGAGATCGGATTTCAAGTGAATGTCTGCAATGGGTTGAAGCCTTGCTTTCTCAGAGATATTTTCGTTAGCATTCTTTTCTCCTTTGTACCTGACGATTAATTGATCTAACTTTTCCCTTACCAAATTTAGGTTAGCGGGTTCATCGATAGTAAAATAGGTCGTGCAATCAGGACTTCCCCAGCCATCATCATTCTTAACGGCAGCACCACCCCAACCGTGCGCTATATAATTTTCAATAGGGATTAGAAAGCGAAATTGCAAATGACTATTGACGGGCAAATCTTCTAAAACTCCTGTTACAATATAATTTCCGGGGGATACACCTCCACCTACTGTCAATGTTTTTCCAATGGGATTGTCAAAACCAAAATATTTACGAGCCGTCTCTTCGGTGATTACAATATTGAATTTATCATTAAACGCGGATTCTTTATTGCCTAGCTTAAGCGGAAAATCAAAAACCTGGAGGAATGTGTTGTCAACAAAAAACATATCCAGTGCATCTTCAGTGAAAGGTTTGTTCTTCTGAGGATTAGTTACTACGGCACCGCCGCTATACTTGTGCAATCGGACATATTGATTGATTTCTGGAATCTCGTCTTTAGCGCTTACACCAATTGAATAACCCGTTTCATATGGATATGGGTATCGATCCGCACCGGGCTTAATTTCATCGATGATAAGCCGATAGGTGTTTTGATAATTGTGGTGAAACTTATCATAACTCAATTCAAAATAGATGTATTGACATATCGTCAAACAAACCCCCATACCTATTGCCAAACTCAATATATTAATAAAGGAATAAACCTTGGTTCTGAGAAGATTTCGGGCCGCTATAATCAAATAATGCTTATACATGATAGTCGGGTTATTTTGAGTTCTGAATAGTTTTAAAGAAGTAAATCCCATAAGTAAATGCAGTACATCGACCCAGTACATAAATTTTGCATAGAACTTTCCTTTTGAAGATATTCTGTCTACATATATTTCTTTCAGGTCACCAAAAAATTCTTCGAGCAGCGCTTCGTCAATAAATTTTGAGATGAGCCAATTGGCCAAAGCGGGCGTTTTCTTTTTTTTGTTTGGCTGCATTTCAGACTAATTCAATTGAGGGATCAACTTCACATTTTGGTTGCCTAAATGTCTTATTCCTTCCTCAAGGAATCCACCGGATTCGCTCGAGCAGTAGTAAATGTTTTCTGACTGACTGTTAGTGCCGCGATAACCATAAGGATCATCACCGGGATTAAAAAAAGATCCACGCCAATATGAATTCGTGTCGCGTAATTGCTTAACCACAAACTCCCCCAATACCATATTACAGGAATGGCAGCCAATGTTGCCAAGGAAATGAGAACGACATATTCCTTGGATAATAGCAGTACTAAATGACGAACATCGGCCCCAAGTACTTTCCGGATGCCAATTTCTTTGACCCTTAAAGTTGCCGAGAAGGAAACCAACGCAAAGAGACCTGCACATGCAATGAAGATTGCCAATGCCGCGAAAGAGAAAAATATTTTTCCAAATTGAACTTCAGATTGATACTGTTTATTGAAATTATCATCGGCGAAGAAATAATCAAAAGGTTGATCAGGGTAAAAGGAACGAAACTTAGATTCAACTTGCGCCAAGGATCCGGCAATATCGGACATATTCATCCTGACTGAGATGTAGGGAATTACTCTCACATTAGTAAGGCCTATCACATAGGGAACATGGGACTCCTTAAGTGAGTGCCAGTGAAAATTCTCAACTACGCCAACTATCGTTCTTTGTCGGTTTCCTATAACTAGCTTTTGCTGTATCGCATTTTCCGGGGAGTCAAATCCAAAGGCCTGAATGGCTGATTCATTGATGATCACTACTTCTTCTTCCTGCATGTCTTCCGTAAATGGCCCTCCTGAAATAAATTTCAAACCGTAAGTCTTTGAAAAACCCAGGTCGGCAAAAATACTTCTTGTATAAGGAGTAGCACTTTCCGGTTGCCCTAACCTTCGGTAAGGATTTACCCCAAACTGACCGGGTATCACGGTTGAGCTAGTGACTGCCGAAACCACATGCAGACCAAGCATTTCATTGCAAAATGATTTATAATTAGACTGTACAATATTCGTGTCAATGGCTACTTGCTGACTTCTTAAAACCAATATTTTTTCCAATTCTATGGTCAGTTCCTGGTCCTTCATAAAGGAGGTCTGTTTATAAACCAGATAAGTGCCCGAGATGAGCAATAGGGATGTTAGAAATTGAAACACAACCAGGCTCTTCCGCAAGTTCACATTTCCAATCCGGGCGGTTTTATTAGCTCCTAACATGCTGATGGGTTTGAAAGAAGATAATACAAAAGCCGGATACAACCCTGAAAGCAATGAACCAAAAAGAATAATAGCTAAAAACCAAACCCAAAACATAGGATTTTCTATCAGACTTAGTTGTATTTGCTTCCCGATGATCTCATTCAAGAAGGGCAATAGCAAAAAAGCAAACCCAATGGCAAGGATCGCAGATATAATATTAACCAATAGCGATTCGAACATAAACTGACTGATCAATTGTTTTTTAAAGGCGCCTATGGATTTTCGTACCCCAACCTCCTTTGCTCTTAACATCGATCGCGCAGTAGAAAGATTGATGTAATTGGCCCACGCAATGAAAAGAATAAAGAAGGAAATGACGGAAAAAATTCGGATGTTTTGCATGTTTCCCGTGCTGCTTATGAAACCCGCATCAGAATAAATGTTTGATTTCATATAGATGTCAGCTATCGGCTGCAAAATCACATTCTTGATAATTCCTTTGTCATTGTGTTCGGCAACTAATCCGTTTAGCTTTTGACGAACCAAATCAAGATCAGCGGATTCATCCAGGGTAAGATAGGTGGTTACTGAAAAACCCTTCCAACCGCCGTTTTTCTTAACGGCACCTCCCCAACCAAATTCAATATAGTTTTCAACGGGAACCAGAAAATCAAACTGCAGGTGACTATTCAACGGCAAATCCTCTAATACCCCAGTTACCGTATAGTCACCGGGTGATGGAGGACCATTGATCTTTAACGTCTTGCCAATTGGATCATCAGCACCAAAATATTTTCTGGCAGTCTGTTCCGTGATAACGACATTGTATTTGTCGTTAAATAAAGATTTTAGATTTCCTTTTTTTAGGGGATAATTGAACATTTGGAAAAATGAATGATCAACAAAAAGCAAGTCATTGACTTCTTCATGAAAGATCAATTGGTTGACTGGATTTGTGACAATTGCTCCTCTGTTGAAGCGTTGCTTTCGCATAAACTGCTTAATCTCAGGAATTTCTTCCTTCGCACTCATTCCGAACGAATAACCAATAGATGGCGAGGTTTCCCTGAGGTCAGTGTTAACTTCCTCAATGATTACACGATAGGTGTTTTTATAGTTGTCATGAAACCGATCGTAACTCAGTTCAAAGTAAATGTATTGAGAAATCACCAAGCAGACTCCCATGCCAACGACCAAGCTCAAGATGTTCATGAATGAATAAGCCTTATTCCTTGCAAAATTTCGTAGGAAAGTGTGTAGATAATGCCCTGTCATTATTGTTGAGTTTTGTTTGCTGAATAATGGGAATGAAGAAAATCCCAATAGAAGATGAATCACATCTACCCAGTACATGAGTGCAGCATACGCTTTACCTCTTGATGCAATTCTGTCTCCGTATGCTTCCTTCAAATCGCCAAGGAATTCTTCATGTAGTTGGCTTCGGACAGCTTTTGAAAGAAGCCAGTTGGCCAGTCTTGGAACGTTGTCATGACTATCTCTTTGCATTTCAGACTAATTCAATTGAGGTATCAACTTCCACATTTTCTGTCGGACATCTTGTGAAGCGCGCAACTGTTTCATTCCTGCTGCCGTGATTTTAAATAATCGTTTTCTTCGATCACCTCGTTTTTCAGTATTACCACCCATTTCAGATCGAAGAAATCCCTTGTCTTGCAAGCGATAAAGGGTAATATGAATAGCTCCCAATAGAATGGACCTTCCTGAATGTTTTTCAACTTCCTTTTTCACAGATATACCGTATGCTTCGCCATTCATGATACAGACCGCCAGGAGCACTAACTCTTCAAATTCGCCTAATCCTTTATTTGTCATTACTTATACAATGTATGTTATACAAAATTATAAATAATACTGATAAAACCAAGGGAAGCCGGCTAATAGCTAACTTTGCACTGCAACGAGATTGCAAAGATGTAGCCCATTGCCACCTGAGTTTAATTTCTATTGCTCTTTTAGTACTTTGACCGGCAACCGGCACTTTGAATGAAGGGGCAAGGTTTGATATTTACATCCCCGTCAAGTCTAACTTTTAAAAGACTCTCGCTTACTACCTTCTTCCAGACTCGATAAAAGCAGTTTGCTTCTTTACAATGCGATCCTCCATCGTTGTCAATTCTGTTCCTGTTAAGTCAGGTATGGTGAAATAAAACGTGCAGCCTTTTCCCAGGGTAGATTCTACCCCGATTTCTCCGTTGTGTAATTCAATTATTTTTTTACAATGGGCGAGGCCTATTCCGCATCCTAAGTATTCTTCAGAGGAATGTAACCGTTGAAAAATATCGAATATGCGCGTAAAATTTACAGGTGAAATTCCAATACCATTATCATTAACGGAAATTTTCCAGGATTTATTCATTCGCTCTGACCGAATTTGAATATTTGGGGCAACTCCTATTTTTTGAAATTTGATAGCATTCGTAATAAGATTTTGAAACACCTGACGAATCTCAATTTCGTGTGCGTTCAGTTCGGGCATTTCGGATACCTCAATCGTTGCATTTGAAGTTTTTATTAGATCGGCCAGATCATCCAAAACATCAGCGATTAATTTCGTACAATTAAAATGGCTGATTTTTCTATTGTGACCCAATTGAGAAAATTCCAGAATTGAATGAACCAGTGTACTCATTCGATGTATTGCATCGTTTACAGATTTCAGATATCTACTCGCATTGGCGTCCAGCGACGTAGCGTATTCCTCTTCAAATAAGTTCACATAATTGGAAACTGTACGAAGAGGTTGTTGAAGATCATGTGAAGCTATGTAAGCAAATTGCTCGAGCTCTTTATTTTGCTTTTTCAGCATATCTTTCCGTATTTTTCTTGCTGTAATATCAATTACAGAAGTCAATAGTGCTGCCGCTTGTTTTTCCTTCTCCTGGTTTTGAACGACAAGTTCTTTGTTAGCAACCCTTAGCTCTGCCGTGCATTTTAGATTTGCCTCGTGTTGTACTGCAAGCTCTTCGCTCGCATGGGCTAATTCGGATGATCTCCTTTCTTTTTCTTCGTTTTGAAAAGCTAGCTCTTTGTTAGCAATGAATAATTCAGCCGCCCGTTTTTCCTTTTCCTCGTTTTGAAAGATAAGTTCCTTGTTCGCCAATATTAATTCAGCCGCCCGTTTTCCTTTCTCCTGGTTTTCGAAACGAAGTTCTTTGTTAGCAATAATTAATTCGGCCGCACGCTTTTCTTTCTCAATATGTTGAAAGGCAAGTTCCTTGTCGGCGATAATCAATTGTGCAGCGCGTATTTCTTTACTTTTGTTTTGTAAAGAAAGCTCGTTGTTTGCCACGGTTAACTCGTCGGCCCGTTTCCCTTTTTCTTCTATTTGAAAGGCTAGTTCTTTGTTAGCCGCTAACAATTCTGCCGCTTGCTCTTCATTTTGAACAGAAAGTTCTTTATTGGCAGATCGTAAATTTTCTGATATTTTCATTTTTTCCATTTCGTTTTAGAAAACACAAGATATAGGCAATAGAAACTGTCATGCCCAACTCTTATTGATCACTTTCATCTCCTTCATAAATAAAGGTTGCCAGTTCCCTTGTCAAGCTATCCAGGGCTTCTGCGGATTGTTTCATATATCCCGTCATTCTTATTAATTCCTCCGGTGAATTATTAGAATTTTCAAGCAGCGTTGAAACACCGATAATGCGGGCAATAGGCTGTCGAACTCTGTGGGAAGTCATAAACATCATCTCTTCAAGCCAACAGACGTATTCCTTTTGGTGCTCTTCATCTGCCTTTTTTAGTTTGTTGTTGGCAATGCTTAGCTGCATCGCGCGTTTTTCTGACTCTTTGTTTTGAAAAGCAAACTTTTTAATAGCAATAATTAGCTCATCGGAGTCTTTAATAGGTGTTAAATTTTGTTTACCCAACGGTGTTGTAGGTTTCATGTTTTTTTTTATTGAATGTTTATTTTTCTATAGATTAATCTTCATATCCACTTTTAATAACAGTAGATAACATTTTGAACCTAATGCTCGATCTGATTGTATTTCGCGAATGTGCCGGTATAATGATCGACTGCCCCGCTTCAAGCAAATTAGATATGTCATCAATTACGATTTCGCCGCGCCCATCAATCATTTGGATGAAGGTATCAAAAGGTGAAATTTTTTCCTTTAAATCCTCACAGGTATCAAATGAGACGATATTGATACTGCCGGTTATTTTTTTTATAATCGTTTTGATTACAACCGAATTTGGAGTGTATTCAAGAACTTCGATCGTGGTAAAAACTTTTGATTTATCAAACTCAATATTTTCCATGAAATGAGGTTTAATTAAAATTATGCAACTAAAAAATAATAAAACTAGCTGTAGGTAATTTTGCCGCCTATCCCAACAGTGGTAAAAATTGCGTGATTGGTCCGGTTGCATGGATCAAAAAACGTTTGTTGTTCAAGCAAACCTCATCGGGGTAGGTTGCACAGAATAAATTAATTAAAATTTCTTTTTGACCTGCACAAAGGTTGAAATGTCAACCAATCAAATCACTACACATTGTTAGAAATCTGTTACATTTTTCACAGGTCTTCCAGGTTGCTCTTGCGCTTTTGCTTTAACTGCTTAAAAAAGGAAGGGGAGAGTCCTGTAATTTTTTTGAATTGGTTGCACAAATGCCCGACACTGCTGTAATGCAGCTTATAGGAAATCTCCTTCAGGTTTAGTTCATCATACAACAATAATTCTTTTACTTTTTCAATTTTGTGAATGATAATGAAGTGTTGTATAGTTATGCCCTTCACTTCAGAAAATAAATTGGACAAATAGGTATAATCATAATTTAATTTTTCACTGATATAATCAGAATAGTTTGTTTTTGGAAAGTCCTCCGCATAATGAATCATTTCGATTATTACATTTTTTATCTTTTCAATGAGGATGATTTTTTTATCGTCGAGTAGCTCCAGCCCTGATTTTAGCAGGTTTTCTTTTAACTGCTCACGCTGTTTTTGAGTTATGTCTTCCAAAATTTCAACCACACCAAGGTCAACAACTAAACATGGAAGGCCCAATTTTTTCAACTCTTCATTTACTACCATTTTGCAGCGCAAGCTGACCATGTATTTGATATATAATTTCACAACCAATATTATTAATGAAATATATTCAAAAACATTAACTTTTTAAATGTCCGAGGGTGAAAAAAGTGCGTTTCTGGATCACGTGAGCGCGAATCGTAGGAAAATTAAATGGGGAAACATTCAATTACGCAGATCCGCAAGTCCAACTTCAAGCTGGTCATTCTGTTTTGCTAGCGCTGTTATCTGGCTGGTTGATAGTTTATTCTGAACGTAAACTGTTTGCTGGATTTACTTTCGCAGCTCTTATCGCCTGCATCCCTACAGTAACCCAGGCAATAAGCAATCCGATGGCCCCGGCACCTAAAAAATACCACCATTTTAATTCAATTCGGTAGGCAAAACCATCAAGCCAATGGGTAGCAGCGAAATAGCTTAGAGGTAATGCTATAACAATGGCCACAAAAACAATTTTAATGAAATCGCTAGTTAGAAGATAAAAGATCCCAAGTACACTTGCACCAAGTACTTTGCGGATACTGATTTCTTTAACTTTTCTTTCGGCAGTGAAAGTTGCTAAGCCAAATAGGCCGAGACAGGAGATAAGTATAGTTAACCCGGCAAAGTATTGGGATAAAGAAGAAACTCTTTTTTCTCCTTCATACTGCGCCTGATAATCGTCATCGAGAAATTTGTAATCAAAAGAAAAACCAGGATTGTAAGCTTGAACGAATTTGCCAATTTTATCAATTGTCTCTTTTTCTTTTCCTGCTTTGATCTTTACCATAAATTTATTTGTTCGCTGTGGCCAATAACTGAACATCAGGGGTTTAATGCTTTCGTGCAGGCTTTCAAAATGGAAGTCTTTGGCTATGCCGATAATTTCCTTATCGTTACCCCAAAACTTAATATGAGCTCCTATCGGATCTTTTAATCCCATATGTTTAATCGCCGCTTCATTAAAAACGACCTTTGTGTTTTCTGCATTAAATTCGTTTGAAAATGTTCTTCCGTCTTTCATTTCAATGCCAATAGTTTCCATCATATCAACGTTGACAGCCACATGTTCGAAAGTAGTATTATCGGCCGGATCTTTGCCTTCCCAATCGAATCCATAGACTCCCCAATTTTTACCGGTGAGGTCATGGCCCGTACTGGAGGCGTTTACAATACCAGGAATTTTTCTTAACTCCGAAAGGAACGTCTCAAGAGATTCCTCTTCTGAAAGCCTTCCCTCCCTGGCAAACCAAATGATATTGTCTTTATTGTAACCAAGATTTTGAGTCTGTACAAATTCAATTTGTTTATATACTACTAACACCGAAACGATCAATATAACGGAAAGCACGAATTGAAAAATAACCAATCCTTTTCGTGCCCATAGTTCTCCCCATGAGTTGCTAAGTTTTCCCTTTAATACTGTAATAGGATCAAATCCGGATATATACAATGCGGGGTAACTTCCTGATACAAGTCCTGTGACTAATGTAATTCCAAGAATAGATAACGTTAGTGTTTGATCTAAGTTGAAGCTGAGATGTTTGCCAGTAACTACATTGAACTGTGGGAGGAAAAGTAAAAGAAGTAAAACAGCGACAACCATGGAGATAGAAGTCATCAACATGGATTCCCCCAGGTATTGAAAAATGAGTGTTCTTCTACTAGTTCCGATTGCTTTTTTAATACCCACTTCTTTTATTCGTCTTGATGCTTGGGCGGTGGACAAATTCATAAAGTTGATGCATGCAATAACGAGTGTGAACAGGGCAATAATTGAAAATAGCTTTACATACTCTATTCGCCCGCCGGCCTGAACTCCATTTTTATAATTTCCATATAAGTATTGGTCGGAATAGCGTACAAGAAATGGCGTTCGATGATAATCTTTATTATTTGTTTTGACTTTTAAAAAGTCAGCTATTTTGGTATTGAAGTCCTCAACGTTTGTCTCAGGCTTTAAAACAACATATGTATTTGCAGGCTCATTAAACCAGCTTAGAGCGCTTTCATTGCCCTCAGTAAAGATCTGGAAAGACAATAAAAAGTCGAAACGGTTCGTAGAATTGTATGGGATCGTTTTAAATATACCCGAAACGTGATACTGCTTTTTGTGCTGATAGTCTATTACCTTTCCGATCACATTATTCGTGGTATTGAATAACTTCACGGCAAGCTCTTCCGAAATCACAATAGCGTTCTTATCTTCTAACACCTTGTCTTCGTCGCCGTAGATAAGATCGTAGGAAAATATTTTAAAAAAATCGTTTGTGGCCAGGTGTCCTGAAGCCCTGACATTATTGTTTTTATTTTGCTCGGTGGAGAGATTTATATTGTTCTCGTTCCATGCAGTAGCTGTCGCGTAGAGTACTTCTGGCATTTCGTCCGCCAAAGCTTGAGCCATTCCACCTGATGTCGAGTGATGCGTCCAAATGTCATTGGCTTGTTCTTTATTTTCCATGACCTGATAAAGTTGGCTGTCCTTCTCGTGGAACTTGTCAAAGCTCAACTCGTCCTTCACCCAAAGGTAGATCAGCAGTGTACAGGCGATCCCCGTAGAAAGGCCAATCAGATTAATAAAAAAAGAACTTTTGTAGCGTTTGAAGTTCCTATAAATGAGAAGCAAGTTATGACGGAACATAGGCTTAAATTTAACTGGTTACTGTCGTGGAGACGAGAGGTTACAGTATGGTAGCATTTAATTTTTATTTATTTGAAAGGATTTTTTTATTGTGTTTGAAGCAGTAAGGAAAATAGAAAAACGTCAATAAGTTTTTTTGGACACTATGTCGTAGGAATGTTGATCCTCATAATATGGAGTCGATAAGGTAAAAAACAGAAGTTAAGTAAAACCCAGGAGTTAAATTGATAAGGATAATTTTGATTGACGAAGCGTCTTTATTGTCAAAACTATTTAGTAGAAAGCAAACTAAACCTAATAGGATTGCTTTGCATCGTCTATTCTGATGGACTGATTCAAACGACGCGCTTGCACGTCAAGTCTGTTTTAGGACTATTAGATATGGTTTATTATGGGTCTGGTAACCTTTGTACACTTAATAGTATAAAGTACTCACCCGTTCTAAATGATAGCCAAGAAACTTTCACTTTGTCTTCGGATACTCAAAATCTATGAAAAGACTCCTTCATAAATTCTTATCGATCTCATTTTTTGTTTGCCTGGCCGTTTGTAGTATAGCCCAGGAGAAACGCGCTCAGATCCTGCAAGCTAAAATTGCTTCAGGCCATGGCTCTGTTC
The DNA here is from genome assembly GCA_964484845.1 of uncultured Chryseolinea sp. Taxonomy (GTDB): domain Bacteria; phylum Bacteroidota; class Bacteroidia; order Cytophagales; family Cyclobacteriaceae; genus Chryseolinea. The sequence goes on from CAZAHL010000105.1 coordinate 16,381, forward strand.
AAAACCTTGATGATGAAATAGTCAAAGGAAAAATTACATTTAACGACAACCAGGGAATTGTAACCGTTGAAACCAATGGAGAATCTCGGTCATTCACGGCCAAGAAGGCTATAAGTTTTGAGTTTGTAGACATGGATTTGTCCCGTTATAGGGTATTTCATGTATTTGACTACACCGACAAAGGAACCGGATTTACCAACCCTGCTTTCTTTGAAGTGTTGGGAGAATTTAAATCCTTCGCTGTGTTGGCAAAGATCGATCAGGTCGAAGTGAAGCCACAAAAGGGGATCATGCCACGAGCCCCTTCTACAATGGTTGGCAGTGACCATACCAAAATTGCCTTTCAAAAAGAGACGATTTTTATTATGAACGACACCGGTGCAATGGAACCCTACCTTGAGCTGAGAGAAAAAGAGATCGAGGGAGTTTATTTTGATACACGCAGCCATCGGAAAAAATATATCGACAGGAATCTTCTCCAGGAGTACACCGGCACGCTTTACCAGGAACTCGAGGTGTTCGCCGGCAACAACAATTTGCGTTTTAATGTGAAAGAAGACCTGATCAAAATACTTGCTCACTATAAAACACTTGCTGGATGACGATTTTGAAATCAAATTGATTAGTGCCGATCAGATTGCAAAAACTATGGGAGGCTATACGCTGTTGGAATAACGTCAAAAAGGTAAAGAAAACATCTACGTTGCCAGGGGGTTGAGGATAATGAAAGATTACGATACCCCTATACACGTTTGATTTCGAACAAAAACGATTCCGTGGTTTGAAATTTGCCAAGCGCTCACACGAGTAAGGAAATGGCCTGATTTGTAACCGGCGCGCAATTTAAATAAGAGATCTTTGGATCGATTTATTTGGCCTTCAATCTAAATGAGAATGCATTCTACCGTTATGGCTAGTGCAATAGTGTACCTCCCTCTTGCATCTCTCATCGCTCAAAATCTTGGGGTCAATTAGGAAAAGAAGAACACCTTAATATTACAGATGGTGTTTCATTGAACCAGTTATGGGTTTTGGAATGAAATGAGAAAATACATTCAATTGAAAGTAAAATTTAACATATAAACTTCGTCTAATGAAAAAAAGTATTGTTTTGCTTGCACTCGTGTTTACAACGGTCCTTTCTTATTCACAAAAAATCCAACTCAAAAAAGGTCTTCTCTCGAAAGACGATGTGCCGATTGGAAAACTTGAAGGTGAAGCCACCTTATTAAAAGGAACAAATATTTCGATTCAATCAATGGAAGGAACTCCCCTGATAAGTATCAAAGACCCCTTGGTAAAGTTTGGAAGCGCGTATCATGAACCGATTCGTTACTATTCAATTCAATTTATTCCATTGGGCAAAACTATTTCCTTTATTCCTGATCAAAATAAATTTTTCACATCGGAGAAAAAACTTGTTGAATATTTATTTGAGAACATCGGGAAAGACTTTTTAGGTAAGGAAGGGCTAAATGCTGAATTAGTAGATCGATTTATAACCAGCAAAGATCAAAGCAAGAAAATCTCTCTTGATACGCTGTACATCGCAAATTTTATCAAAGCAAGTCAGGAGAAGATAGCGGAACCGTTAATAAATCGACCCGGAGAAGGTAGTGTGCGGCTTGTATCCTTGAAAAAGGAAACAACAAGCACTACTTGGCAGGAGACACTTGAAACATTTGATGTACTTCAGGAAAATGTGATCATTGGAAGAGTTACAAAACTGTACAAGGGCGATCCCAGCGTTCCCAGTAGCTCATCCATTCAATCATCAAAAGCCGTAGAGTATGTTGTTATGCGGAAAACCAATCCTTTTATGGTTGATGATAGGAAAATTGAATTTATCAATTTGGCCAAAGTAAAGAGTTCCGTTAACGGTCCCGATGTTTACACATATTGTGAACAAAAAAATATAGAGGTATCTGACATTTACTCAGCGGAGTATCAAATCGTTATGCAGCTTGTAACTAAGAGGTGTTTATAGATGCACTTGCACTTCCCTCATAAATTAATAACAAAAGTTAAAACAAAAAAAACTGTATGAAAAAATTTACGTCATTCCTTTCTATCGCTTTAGTCGCATCTTTGTTTGTTACTACTTCATGTAGTGATGATGATGAAAAAAGCAAAACAGATCTTTTAACAGAAAAAAGTTGGAGTATTACCAAAGCCGAAATTCGGACTTCAACTTCGGGACCAGATTATGATGTTTCAAATATGTATATAGAGGATTATGAGAAGGATAATATCATTACTTTTTCAAGAGATAAAAAATATAACGAAACAGTAGGTACGGATGATGGCGACGGAGCCGAGACTGACAATTCAGGCACCTGGGAGTTGAAGGATGATGAAAAAACATTGGCGATTGCCATTGATGGCGATATTCAGGATTCGGAGCTTTTGACTTTAACCAGTACTACATTAAAAGTTAATGCCGGTAAAATTCAATTTGATACTAACGGAGACGGTATTGATGATGAAGAAGTTTCAATTCTCTATACATTGACGGCAAAGTAAAAACAGGAAAGCGCTATGATAGTAAAAAGCCTGGATTTGCCAGGCTTTTTTACTTTAAAATTAGAGTAACAGAATTATATCCCCAATCAGAGTTCACCGGTTTCCGGGAGGCTAAACTCTCAACGAAGATATCTGCAGGATACCCTTTGTCCGTTTTTGAACCCTCCCATTACCCTCCCATTTTCTTCTCCAACACTTTTTTACAAGGGGCCTAAGCTGCTATAAATTTCCTTCCCTCTGGACTTCATCCACAGCATCGGTAACTTCAGATCCACTCCCAACAATTATTACCTATGAAAAGGAATCTCCCTGAGCCGAAAGAACTTTATGAAAAAGTAGGCATGAGTCATTGTATTTCAGGCTGGAGGTTGACAAAATACTTGTTACAACCGCTCGTTTGCTCTAACCCATGCTTGTTATTTTAGAAATCGCGGAGGAACATCCTATGCCTCATTCGGTGATCCTGAGCTTCACAATTTCATTTATGTTATATCTATGCTATTAAATGTTAGTTAAGTGTTAACCTTTAGGAAAAGATTCTCATAACATTATGGCTCGCTACTATTGACTTGATTTTGTAATTTACACTAGGTCAAACGCCCACCTGACAAGCATATTTATGGATTTCAAAATAACCACTCGAATTGCCGTATTTTGGATCTGTTGTGTAGGCTTCACCCACCTTTTCGCGCAGCAAGAGGAAATAGTATCTCGGCAATACACAATGAAGGACGGCCTTCCAGAGGAAGAGATCAACGCCGCGATTCAGGATAGCCATGGATTTATATGGCTTGCAACGGCTTCGGGTCTAAGCAAATTTGACGGTTATCGATTTACAAACTACAAGAACAATCCAAGCTCGTCGAATAGTTTGGGAAATAATCATGTAAACAGCTTATTAGAAGACAAAAAAGGGCGGCTATGGATTGCACATATAGGGGGACTTGATCTTTTCGATCCATTTACTGAGAAATTTTTTCACTGGCCATATTTTGGAGACAGCACCAATGCGCGGCATACGAAAATCTTGAGATTGCGCGAACGAAGGGATCGAAAAATATGGATCTGCACAACCGAAGGCGTTTACGTGGGGGATACAGAATCCCTCAAAATAAAAAAGTTTTCTCCACTCCCTTTTTGGACCCTTGATATTGCCGAAACAAAAGATGGCTCGGTAGTTTCTGCCTCTGCGCCCTACAATAATGAATCATTTCAATATGGGATTCACCATGTTGACGCAAAAACAGGAGTAATGACCCAGTTTATGTCTGATCCTAAAAATCCAAAAAGCTTTTTTTTCAATCAAACGGTCTACGGGGTTAAAGTTGATAGGCGTAACAGAGTTTGGCTGTTAACCAATCACGGTCTCGAGTTGTATAACCACCATGAGAAATCTTTTACACATTTTCGAACACAAGTTGGTACCATGGCCATCGACATATTGGAAAATCCAGATGGAAAATTTTGGCTAGCATGCACAAATGGCCTTTATACGTTCGATCCTGAAAGTGGTAAGATTGACAAATTAAAGAAGGTTTCCGGTGTTCGTTCTGCTATGAAAGACAGGCAAGGAAACGTGTGGATCTCGTCGATGCAAGGCTTTTGGCAACTTCATACAAAAAATAAGCAGTTCAGTATTCACGGTCAGTTCGGGACTTGGATTGGCGATATGGCCGAGACCGCAAGTCATGACATATGGATTCTCGGCAAATCTCTTACAAATGTTAGGGGGTCACTTTTTAAATTCAACCCTTCTACCGGTAACACTGATGTTTTTAGGCGCCCTCCTTCTAAT
>CAZAHL010000106.1:0-20618 GCA_964484845.1 uncultured Chryseolinea sp.
TAGTTTTCCGCGTTGCTTTTACATTTCCGCGAGGGCTCGTAACGGTCGTGGTACGGGTTGTCCTGGAGGATCTATAATGATTCACCGGAGCCTGATGCCTCGTTCTGACACTAACCGACGTGGTTCGTGCAGGAGTATAGATTCTGTGAGCGTGAACGGTTCTATGGGTATGTACAACCATGTACCGATGACGATACGGCGCACGATACGGATGAAATACATGATATCTTACAGGGCGCCAGGGATGATACCAAACGGGACGTAGCCGCCATCCCCAAGGTGAAACCCATGCTCTATAAGATGGGCCGTAAACATAGCGGACCGAAGGCCATGCATACACATTGACAGTGACGTTTTTAGTCTGAGTACCTGCATTTGATTTGACTTCCTCCAATGGCTCTACAATGGTTTGCTCGCCATAGATATCTTCGTCTCCTACAATCTGAAGGGTGGCATCGCTGTCACCGGTTTTTTCAACTTCGATTACAGCGACGTCCTGGTTTTCGCTTTCAGAAACCGCAGCTTGTAGTACGAAAGCGTGAACATCACCTTCCGACCTGTCAATTACCTTCACGTAATCCGTTTCCCCATCGCCATTCAGGTCAAGGTTATTGACTTTACTATTCTCTTCATTTAATAATTTCTCGAACGCTTCCGGCGATTCTGACTTCTTAAAAAGCTCTAGGGCACCTTCCAGGCTAAAATTATCTCCTGGCAGCCCTGTTGAATCAGACTCAGTGTTTTGCGAAAATGCATATCCGCTCGCAACCAGGGAAAGTAATAGGACTATAAATCCATCGTTTAATTTCATTTGTAGCATATTTAAAGTGACAAATTTCGAATCTTAGACAGGTTGTAAGTTTAAAGGTTTAATCGCCGGGAATGAATTTATGAATAAGATTATTAGTTTTCTGATTATCTGAACGTTGTTTTAGCCCAATTACCTCATGAAATCTTTACCCGATTCATTTTTTCAATTAACGGCAACAGATCTGGCCAATCACCTGGGGTGTAAACATCTAACGCAGCTGAACCGATCTGTTGCTCTGGGTGAAATCAAAAAACCCGACTGGAACGATCCAGCCTTGGCCATCCTGGCAAAACGAGGCGCTGAACACGAAACGGCATATGTAGAATATTTACGCATGAAAGGACTTAGCGTTCTGGATTTAAAAAATCAATCTACGGATGCAACATTGAATGCCATGGTTGAAGGAATTGACGTCATAACGCAGGCTACTCTTGTAAAAGAGAACTGGTTGGGCAACGCAGATATCCTTTTAAGAGTCGAAGGCAAAAGCAAGTTCGGAAACTGGTCTTATGAAGTACAGGATACGAAGCTTTCACTAAACACCCGGGCGGCCACCGTTTTACAACTTTGCGTCTATACGGACTTATTGACACATCTGCAGGGAAGTAAACCTGGAAGAATGTATGTGGTCATGCCAGGGGACGATTTTCCAACCGAAGCATTCCTTTTTTCCGACTTTCAGGCTTATTATAGATTAACAAAAGAGAATTTTATGCAAGCCATGGCTGGTCCGCCTGCTGAAATATATCCGGACCCGGTGTTGCAATGTGCTATCTGCAGGTGGTGGAAAAGATGTGACTCAAAAAGGCATGTCGACGATCACTTGTCATTAATTGCAGGCATCCGTTCTTCTCATAGAGCCGAATTGATAAGCCAGAAAATAACAACGCTCGAACAATACGCAAAGGAACCTGAACCGCTTCGAGAAAAACCCGAACGTGGTAATATGGAAACCTATCGATCTATTCAGGAACAGGCAAAAATTCAATGGGAAGGGCGGATCCAAAATAAGCTCGTTCACAAACTACTGAAAATGCAGGAAGGTAGAGGCTTCTACCGCTTGCCCGAACCGACTCAGGGCGACATCTACTTTGATATTGAAGGAGATCCATTTTTCGATAAAGGTGGCTTAGAGTACCTGCTGGGATATTCATATCGTGGAGCCGACGGTGGTTCGGAATACAATGCACTTTGGGCGCTGGATCGAGTTGACGAAAAAAAAACGTTTGAACAGTTCATTGATTTTGTAATGGATCGATGGACCCGAAACCCCAATATGTATATCTATCATTATGGAATTTATGAACCGTCCGCCATCAAAAGATTAACAGGCAGGCACGGTACGCGTGCCGATGAGGTCGATAAACTATTGAGAGGGGAGCGCTTTGTGGATATTCATGCCGTTATAAAAGAAAGTCTTAAAGCAAGCGTTGAGCGTTACTCACTGAAGGACCTGGAAGGATTCACCTCCTATCAAAGAAAAATTGAGCTGTCCAACGCCAGCATGTCGCGAAGAGCGTTGGAATGTGCTTTGGAGCTCAAGGAGATTTCATCGTTACCTGAAAATACCATTCAACTGGTTCAGGATTATAACCAAGATGATTGCTTAGCAACTCAAGCTGTTCATAGCTGGCTCGAGAGATTGCGGACAGAGATTATTGCATCCGGACAAATCATCAGCCGGCCCAAGATTCAGGATAGTGAGGCAAGTGAAAATATTCAGAATGTCCAAACGCGGGCCCTTGCACTTTTCAAAGGGTTAACGGAAAAGCTTCCGGAAGATCGGTCAACGTGGAATGAAGCGGAGAAAGCAACCTGGTTACTCGCGCATTTGATAGACTATTTCAGAAGAGAAGACAAAAGTGCCTGGTGGGAATTCTACCGGGTTCATGAAATGAATGAGGATGACCTCCTGGATGAGAGGAAAGCTGTTACGGGCCTTCAATTTGTCAAACCACTTGAATTGGGTCCAAGGGCAAAAACGCCGATTCACCGTTATGAATATCCTCCCCAGGAGGTCAGCCTGGATGAAGGGGATGAAGTGTACGAAGTGAAAGGTGAAAAAATCGGAGCTGTTCATGCTATCCAGTTAGAGAACTACACAATTGATATTAAAAAAACCGCGAAAACAACGGGCCTCCATGCATCCTCCATTCATGCGCTTGAAAGAATAGATCCTGGAACGCTTGCAACGTCTATTATGAATGTGGCTGAATGCTTTATTGACGATGGGTTGGGCGATGAAGGGCCGTTTCGGGCAACAAAACATTTGCTTCTGAAGAAAAAACCAAAACTTTTTATGAACAAAGATGGGCCGCTGTTGCAACCCCATGAGGAAGTAGTGGACGGTGCTGTTCGGATCGCTTCCAGTTTGGATCGAAGTGTCCTGGCAATTCAAGGGCCACCAGGATCAGGGAAAACGTATGCCGGGGCAAAAATGATCATTGCATTGGTTAAGGCTGGGAAAAAAGTTGGCGTTACAGCCGTTAGCCATAAAGTAATTCGCAATCTTTTTAAAAAAGTAATTGAACTTGATGGAGGTGCTACCGGATGTGTTCACAAAGTGACAGATAAAAGTACAGACCTTTCCGAAGGTATTATAGAAGTGAACAAGAGCTCAGAGGCTATTGATGCGTTGACGAACAGCAAAGTAGTCGGCGGAACGGCATGGCTATGGGCGGATAATAATTCAGTGGAAACACTCGATTTCCTTTTTGTGGATGAGGCAGGACAGATGTCCTTGTCGCAAGTCCTCTCTGCTTCCCGGGCTGCAAAGAACCTGATTCTTCTTGGCGATCCACAGCAATTAGAGCAGCCACAAAAGGGTGCCCACCCGGAAGGCAGCGACGTAGCTGCATTGACCTATTTACTGAACGGTCATAAAACAATGCCTGATGACACAGGGCTTTTTTTGAATGTTACAAGACGACTTCATCCTAAGCTCAGTGCTTTTACTTCGGAACTTTTTTATGAAAGCCGATTGGAATCCTTGCCTGGTTTGGAGATCCAGGAAATAAAAGGTGACACATCTTTTACAGGCGGTGGACTTTATTACGTGCCTGTTGATCATACGGGAAATACTCATAAATCGAAGCAAGAAATACAGGTAATCGCGAAAATTGTAAGCCAACTTACTGGCCCTGACATTTCCTGGACAAAAAGCTCCAATGAAAAAGTTAAACTTGAAAAAGATGAAATTCTGATTGTTGCGCCATACAATGCCCAGGTAGCAGCACTGCGAGAAGATCTTGCTGACATGCGGATCGGAACGGTCGATAAGTTCCAGGGGCAGGAAGCCTCAGTTGTGATCTATTCAATGACTAGTTCAACCCCCGAAGATGCGCCCCGGGGAATGAGCTTTCTTTTTAATCTTAATCGTTTTAATGTGGCAACCAGCCGTGCGAAGTGTATTTGTATTTTAGTTGCTTCTCCCCGGTTAATGGAGCCCGAGTGCCACACGATAGAACAAATGCGCTTGGCAAACGCTTTGTGCAGATATAAGGAAATGGCGACGATAGTTTCAATTACTTGAACAAAGTATAATGTCGGAGGATGGGAGGATGATTTAACAACGACAATTAAAGATCGGAATCTATCTCTCATTACAACAGTCCCTTAATAAAGTCTTTTGGCCTTAGCTGGCAGCTTTAAGTCTAACCAAAAAATATGAAGTGGCTCTTTCTTTTCTACGCCACCATCGTGGTTAGCATCATGTCTTGCAAAGATGTACATCAAATCATTCGGGCGATCGTATTGCGAACGTATAACGGAATAGTCCGGAGGAATGAGTTGGATTTTTTCTGTACAGGAAGCATTGAAGTAATAGAACCTTCTCAAGTCATTTTTATTGATGAGCGTATCCAAATTGGTATCTGCATCATAAACTGAGATAAGATAGTAATCGCGATTGATCGGTTTGTCATCCACGGAGTCGGGCACTAAAGCTGGATAGTAGAGTGATTTAATCAGGACGGGCTGTGTAAATAAAAAATTGAGAGTTTCAAGTTTAAGATCATAGTGGGCAACGTTCAGCAAATTAAATCCATAGATCAAATCAATACCCGGCATGAAGTGAGATTCGCGCTCGCTTTCATATCCATCGTAATATGACTTACGAAAATACCCATCCTTTCCTTTTTCGTCCAGCCATTGCCTGTAGAAAGTTACCAGTCTGTGTTGAGATAAGCCTGTAAGCACAACATTATTCGGCGTTGTTGGAATTTGATCCAAGCGCAGGTTCCCATGAATGGAATTCAAATTACTTGTATCAGTTTGGTCTATTTCTGCTGAGTTAGGAATTCGAATTTCTTCTTCATTCCGTCTATCGTTATTCTGTGAACATCCAGAGGACAGGATTAAAATAAATATACAATTGTAATTTACCCATCTCATACACAACCCATTTGTTAAAAACCTAACTATCTGAAGGATTAAAAAATAGCTCTGTTTATTCAAGGTGAAATAGCGGCTCATCAACATCTTTTATATAAATCTAATAATCTTACTGATTAGAAGCATATTCAAAGTGCAATGTTGATTCGAGCTACCTGCTTATTTTACGAACATTTTTTGGTGATCCCGATTGTTCCTTTTCTAAATAATAGGAACCAGCTATCCGCAAAGCATTATTTTTTTAAAAACAGAAGGACGATAAAACGTAATTAAATACCTTGAATAAAAATACTATCAACAATTTAAATGTTCATTTAAAAATCGTCATGGCTGAACAAAAAACAAAACCAACCGAACAATCTGTCGACCATTTTTTAAATAAAGTGTCTGACGAAAAAGTACGAGACGATTGTTACACTCTCGTGAAGTTAATGAGCAAAGCTACGGGGTCTCCTCCGAAAATGTGGGGATCGTCGATCGTAGGGTTTGGCAACTACCATTACAAATATGATAGCGGTCATGAAGGCGATTCGTGCCTGACTGGTTTTTCACCCCGAAAGCAAAACATCACCTTATATGTCATGCCCGGTTTTGCTCAACATGCGGACTTACTCAACAATTTAGGAAAGTACAAAGCTGGAAAAGGATGCATCTACGTTAAAAAATTAGAGGACATAAATCCAACCGTTTTAAAAACGCTGGTGAAACAGAGTGTTGATTTTCTCAAAACAAAATATCCAGACAAATAGGATTTTAAGGTAAATTTTATCCTGCGTTCAATATTTTTTCTTTGAGGCTTTTCGAATTTCGCGATACTGTGTCGCATCACGGGAAGCCAAATTAAAAAGCATCGTATTTTCGAGTCTGTTACTGCGACTATTTGCTTGCGTTTTCTAGATCAAGCGCATTCGATTGAGTAAATAGTTTTAGCGAAATGGCATAGAATCTCTCGCCTTCGTTTTAAATTTAGAGTACACCTAAATTTCGACGCATCAGTCAAAAATTAAATTCCTTAAACCATGACCAACAGGAGAAAATTTCTACAGCTTTCGGGAGCGCTCGGAGCAGGGCTATTAACCGGCCTAACCAGTGCATGCACTTCGCCAAAATTCTCACAGAAGTACATCGATCGAAATTTCATAGCTTCCAACAAATTTAAACGCTTCCCAAAGTTAGAGATCTCTCTCGATCGTATTGTAAAAGAAACTGTTGGCTTAAGGCCATTCCGCAAAAAAGGATTTCGCCTGGAAAAAGAAGGGCTTGGTAACAAAACAATTATTCATAATTACGGCCATGGAGGCAGCGGTTGGTCATTGTCCTGGGGCACAGGAAGTGTAGTCGTAGAGTTGGCTCAAACGACCGGCGAAAAATCATTTGCTGTCATGGGATCGGGTGTGGTTGGAATTACCACAGCGCGGCTTTTACAAAATCAAGGATACCAGGTAACCATCTATACGAAAGATCTTCCACCCCTTGTAACCTCTAGCAAAGCGACGGGTACATGGTCGCCATCCTATAAACTTTTGGAAACGCAATACCTTACTCCTGAATTTGAAGCTCAATGGAAAAAAGCGACTGAATATTCCTTCAAGACATATCAGAATCTGTTAGGTTTTAATGATATCGTTACCTGGATCGATAACTATATTGTGAGAGAAAAATTCAGTGCAGATGCAATGGCTGAAGGGAGGCCTGGCGACCGGTACGCTCACCTAAACATACCCGGATTGCTACCGGAGAATTCTGTCTTGAATCAAAAAGAACACCCATTTCACGTCGATCAGGTAGGCAAGCAAACAACCCTGGTCTTCAACATCCCCTCCTATCTCAATAAACAAATTACCGATTTTATGTCCTTCGGAGGGAAGATTGTCATTAAAGAATTTAAATCGCTGGAAGATGTTGACTCCTTACCAGAAAAATGCATAGTTAACTGTACCGGATTGGGATCGATGAAATTATTCAACGACAATGACATGATGCCGATAGCAGGCCAGCTCTCCTTTTTAATTCCTCAACCTGATTTTAATTATCGTCTAACAACGGAAAACGGTTACGCTATTCCGCGCAAAGACGGAATCATCCTGGGTGGAAACGCACTGGAAGGAAGTTGGGATGAAAATCCGATCCGCGAGCAAACGGAAAAGGTAGTCCATGCCCTTACCGAAGTGATGAATAGATTAAGAGTTTGAAGACCAGTATTTTCAGCAAGTAGTAAACTGAAATCATTCTAACAGTTCATCTGTTCTACATGCTTTTTAAAAACATGTACAACGCTTTCAATTCCGTTTCATTATAATTTTTATAAGCGACCCAAGGCATCTCGGCTGGATTTAGTTCTTTTCCTTCAGGCGTGGTTCCTGTCCTTAAGGTGTTTATAAATTGGTCTTCTGTCCATTTGCCCGGATTACCTGTGCTGGTAATATCTGCCACCACAGGAAAGCCTGGCGCAAGTGGCGGTCCGCCTTTCATGTTTTTCCGGTGACATCCGGAACAATTTGTAGACAGATACTCACCAAATCCGATGCTTATCTCCCGAGTCACATTTTTTGTTAACGCTCGGGTATGATCAATGCTATCGGCCGGGATCATTAATATTTGATCCAGGTCCGTTAAAATATATCCTAAAATTCCAACGCTGGTTTCCGGGAGTGAATGGTCTATCGGTTGAAGTTGAGAGAGGTAAGCAATAAGGGCATTCATATCTTCTTCTGCCAGGTGCGAGATCTCGTGTGAAGGCATAATCTTTAATGGTGTTGAATCTCTTTTCAGGCCATGCTTTAAGCTCCTAAGCCAGTCGTTTGTACTATAATCCTGGGACAATCCGCCCTTTCCTTTCGTGAGATTTACGGGTACGATTTGGCCCAGCATAGGATCATCCAGCCATACCTTGCCGCTGAGATCATCTCCATGACAACTTTGGCAGCCCTTCGTTGCCATGATCCGATGTCCTTCTTCCACAATGGCTGAGTCGGTTTTAAATTGAAAGGGTTGTAAGGTATGAGAGTACTTTTTGCTTAAGCGATTTTCAGTCGACCAATAAGCTTTGATGTAAAACGCTGTTATGATAAGGACGATGGTCAACACAGTATAGCCAAGCCATTTTAAAATTTTCATAAATAATCGCGGTGATTTTGGTGGTGGAGGTTTATGACGGAAGGATTTGCCTTATCATAATAGTGGAGTGTATACGAACGACGTTGCCTGAAGTTCGAAAAAAGTCAGAATTTATTTTTTAGGACCACAAACCCAATCCAGATTGGCCATACGATGGCGGCAATCAAATAAACATTCAATCCAATACCAGCTAAAAAAGAAAACTGTAGTAATTCATGTCAACACTATTTTGACGTGTTCAAAAACCAGCTCAAAACTCGTAGCTTCAGAAATCCGACATTATTAATTTGACACAACACTAGTGTGATCTCATGATTCTATTTTGCTTGTATAGAAACCCGTTTCGAGTCTTGCAAAGTTTGATAAAGAATTTGAAGCAAGGCGCGCCTTGTGGTTTTGCCTGCCTGATACGTTAGTTTCTTTCCCGATAATTTTTGCCAACCGTTTGCTGTGGGCTCATCCACAGGAGCATTAAGATTAGCTTCCCATTCTGGCAGATAACCCAGAAGACCCATCTTTTGAATCATTGCAAAATCCTTATCTCCAACAGTAACATCTCGGAAGTAAAAGAGTGTAGCTCTTTGATCAACCAATGAATTTTGGAGTTTGTCTATGTCAATATTGCGCACCTTCACGTCACTATCAATCGCCAGTGCTGCAGCCACTCCAGCCGCCTGGCCTAGCGCCATCCAACACGGTTCCATACGAATCGTTGAAAAACCGATATGACTTCCTGATACTGGAACGGGTAGAAGTAGGTTATCTACACCCTTAGGAACCATCACGCCATAAGGTACGGTGTAAACATCCGATGGGTAACTTAAAAATCCATCCAGATGAATTTTGTTTGGTTCACGTTTTCTTACTGCGTGCGAATCGAGTGCGTAGTGACTTGCCGTAACGCTGGAAGAATGCACAGGAGGTCGCATACCAGCAGCAACCGCTGTAGCGTCTTTTGCTATAAAGAAGTACTCTCCTTCAAATCGCCGGCCTTCACGCACATAGACCTGGCGTGGAAAGTTTTCATTGTCCTGATATTCATCTTTTGCAAATCCCCACTCTTTTGCAGCTTTTCGGAAATGAGGGGGTAACTCCTTATCGTTCTGAGCAAAATAAACCAGACCCTGAATATAATTCCTTAGACGCTGAGAAAAAGCATCACGCCACTCCCAGCTTGAGGTTGGCCAGGCCCAGTTCTCTTCCGGAAGATCGGTTGAGATAAAGGCCATGTGCTGATTGTTTGCATCAGTCTTACCGTTAGGTAGTGCCACCATGTTGGTGATTTTTGCGATCCCCCAAACATCACCTGGAATTTTCGTTGGATTGCCCTGCTCGATATGCTTACGATTTTCTTCGAGCATTTCGGGTGTGACGTTCATCATCAGAATTCCAGTATTTTTTCCCGTCCAAACATCTTCGATCATGGATATGTATTCTTCGCGATTATACTTAGCTGGTTTTTTAACCTCCACCCGATTCGCAGGATTATTCGTAAGACACAATCTGTAGTTGTATGACTGAACCGCATTATCCCCTTGAAAGGTGCTGCCATCGCCTTCTGGTCCTCCCCAGTATTTATATACCCGCCCCGCACCCGGTTCGTTAAACTCGTCCTTGCCTTCCCGCCCTAACCGAAAAGGAACTTTCGAAGCCGCCCCTAAGTCCCCCTCGTAGGTCGCATCAATAAAAACTTTCCCCGTATACGTTTCGTTTTTTTTGGACTCGCGATTATAAATTTTAATAGCCCGTATCCGGTCGTCAACCATTGTGATGTTTTGGTATTCAGCATCAAACTGACGCATTTTTAATACCGTTATTTTATCCTTATGCTCGGCAAGCATTTGCTCCAGAATTATTTCCCCAACAGAAGGTTCGAAGTGAAACCCATCGGAGCAATCTTTTACTTGTTGAGAAGTCTCGCCGTACTTGGTAATGTAGTATTGCTTTACGCGTTGAATAAAATCAGCAAATAATCCCATAGTGGATCCGCGTGTAGCAATATCGGTAGCTCCTAATCCATTGGCTGGAAGACCACCCACATGGCTTGTCCTTTCCAGGAGCACGGACGTTTTTCCCTGCTTTGCAGCACCTATGGCCGCCATGATACCACCGGGGGTACCGCCCACAATGACAAGATCGTATTGGCCATATCCAGTTGTCGTAATGAGGATTGCAGTAAAAACGGCAAATACAAATTTTAACATGGTAGAGTCTGATTTAAATTAATGACCTAGTTTACTTTAAAGGACTCCAGATTACTGCATCCGCCGCAACCGTCCCCTTTCCATTTTTCGTGTTTATTTCAGCATATGCCTTTTCTCCCGCGGGTAATTGATATGTGCCCAAAGAAACCCATTCCCCGGAAGTTTGTCCCTCGACAATCACTTCCGCGGTTTTAATTATAATGTCCTTACGTTTACTCCCATCAAAAACGGAGACAGTAACTTCCGATGCGGCATTCTCAATCTTAGGAACATAGAGGAAAGCGGTGTACTTACCTTTTACACGTATCGGAGGTGTGAACCGTACAGTACCGGTGTTTTTATCAGCCGTATACACAAGGAAATCCGGACCATAGCCACCCTTTTTCTCAACCTTCCAATCCCCTGAAATTTTTACACGGTCCTTATCGTTGTTGTCAACCAAGACATCAAACGGGCTGTCGTCGGCTAACGGGTTTTCAAGTAATTCTTTTTGAAGCGCATTTATATTCACTTTCTGAACTGTGGTATTAGCATCTATTGCCATTGCTGCTGCAGTGGCGGACGACTGTCCTAAGACCATGAATACCGGCTCCATTCGAATGGAACCATAGGCAATATGAGTGGCGGATAGACATACCGGTACAAAAAGATTCGTACAGTCAGAAGCCTTGGGAACAATTGCACCATAGGCAATGGGATACGGGCCAAAACCACCTATCTCCACGTTGCCTTCATTCTTTACCTGTCCATTGATTACCAGCCGCTGAATGTTGTGCGAATCCATGGTATAGGCCGCCAGACCTACACCATCTTTGACAACTTCTTTCCCTTCACAATTTGCTTGCGTCATGACGTATTGTCCTACCATTCTTCGGGCTTCCCGAATGTATAATTGAGGAGACCAGTTCCCGTTATTTGTATATTCGTCCTTCGGGTAACCCCACGTTAGCATTTCTTCCCGAAGCGCTTTCGGCACCCTGGTGTCATGCCCATAGAAATAGAGAAGTCCCTTTGTATAAAGCTGATGGTCCCGAATGATCTTTTTTCGTTGAGCATAATTTGCTTCCGGATAATCGTGATTCATACCAATCATATCCGTGGAAAAACCGCCGCGATTATTGATATCTGTTTTATCATTCGGCATACGGCTCCAGATAAAATAATCATTCAATTTCCTTCTATCAGGAAAAGCGTTGAATAAACGTAAAGCCAGCTCATAACGGCTAGAATCATACTCTTCGGGACGCGTTATTTCAACTTTGTTTTTAGGATCTGATGTGAGGCAAATTCTGTAATTGTAAGCCTGGATCTTTTTATCACCTGTACCATTCGGCGATAGTGGTTCATCGCTTATTCCCCATACAAGTCCGCTTTCCTTTTTACCAATTGTCTTGTAGGGATCAATCCCATTGGGGAACTGATGTCCCTGCATCAATTGAACCCCATTGATCGTTTCGTTGTATTGCGTATTAGCTTCCCGACCAACGGTATAGCTAACACCCGCTTTGGCCATCAGGTCTCCTTCATAGCCGCAGTCAATAAACATTTTCGCTTTGATAGTAACAGAAGTCGCAGCGGGATTATTTGAATCTTCCAATACGATTTCCGTGATAATGCTTCCCTGTTTCCTTACTTCTTTCACCTGCTTTTGATAAAGCACTTTAAATCCACCACGCGTTACATAATTGCCAAAAATTCCTTCTGCTACTTTAGGCTCGAAAGTCCATTGTTCAAATTTTCCATAATGAGTTCCGACGCGTCTATAGAAATCCCTTGCAAGACCTGTAATAGCATATTTGTTGCCGATATCAGTATACCCCAATCCTCCTGAACTCATCCCTCCCAGGCGTCCGCCCGGCTCGATAAGAATAGCAGTCTTGCCTAGCTTCTGTGCCGTATATGCTGCTATTACGCCTGCCGAGGTACCTCCATAAATACAAATATCCACTTCCCTGACATCTTGAGCACACAAGTATTGTGAACCGGAAAGGAGAGAAATGATTAGGAGAAAAATGATTTTTTTGATTCCCATAAATTTTGCGCGTTAGAATTAAATATCGTAAGAAGGCTTTCTACGAAGTGCCTTCTTTCATTAAAATATTGACTTAAAGTAGGCACTTCCAGACTTAAACAACCCAACTGTTGGGATGGAGCATAGCCCATTTTCCTAAAACAAACTCCCGGTAACATTGATTGTTCATCCACTGCATCACATAAACTTTGCATTAGTATCCCGGGTTTTGATCGGTAGCCGGATCTAACGCTTTGTTATAAAGCAATTCAGAATTAGGAATGGGCCACATCATATGTTTCTCGGCCACATCAATTCCTTTCACTTCCATAATACGCTGCTTCGCTATTCCCAGTCGTTTTAAATCTGACCATCGCTTCCCTTCGTACATTGTTTCATAACCTCGTTCTCTCACCACCAGATCGATGAAAGTCGATAAATCATAATCATTCAGGTCGAAGTCTACCGCAGACGGTGAGTTCTGATTAAATCCGTATGCTCTGCGGTGAACCTTATTTAGGCTTTCGATAGCATCGGCATTAGGTGATCCGTTAGCCCTGGCGGCAGCCTCCGCATGGAATAAAAGTAAATCTGCATATCGATACCAAGGGTAGTCATTACCTCCGCCAACCGTACCGAGGGGATCGCGGAATTTCCGGAATAGCACTGTATTAGGACCCAGTCCTACATCGACTTTATACATAATATGTTCTTTGCGCAAGTCTTGTTTATCCCAATTTTTGATAAAGGAATTTGAAGCCGAGTCAGTGTATTGTGCATAAACACCGCCTCCGCCATAGTACTTATAAGGGCCAATGGCGCGGTGCGCATAGCTCACCAATCCAAAACCTTGCTGACGTGAATACTTGAAATAAAATATTTCTTCCGATGTTGAGACTACTTCCGGTCCGTAAATTTTTTGAAAGTCTTCAAATACCGAAACCGGTACCAAGCTAAACTTTCCTGAAGATATTACCTGTTGAGCCTTATCACGGGAACTTTCCCACTGATCCAAATACATGTAGATTTCAGACAATAAGGTCTTAGCGGCCCATCTGGTTGGTCTACCGGGTTGAGCGGGAACATCCGGAAGAAATTGTTCCGCCTCCAGTGCGTCACTGAGTATCAATTCATAGACCTGGTTTGCACTCGCACGTTCAACGTTTGTTTCCAGCATATTCGCTTCCGTTCGCAACGGTACGCCACCCCAGTTTCGAACCATGGCAAAATACATAAGAGACCTAAGGTATTTCGCTTCAGCAATATATTGGGCTACAAGTTCCGCGCTGATTTCTTTTCCGTTCGGCACATTCATGATAACCAGATTAGCATTTCGAATTGACTGGTATAAATTGTCCCAAATGCTGGCGACCCTTCCAATATTAGTATTGTCAAGACCCTTATATAAACTCACCGGCGTCTGACTTCCACGGGAATTGCCATAGTCGGACATTCCCTCTAGTTGGGCAGGATAATTGATTCCAAACGAGTCGTCTACACGCATAGGGCCGTAAATAGCAAATACAGCGGCTTCTGCTTCGGCAGGGGTATTGTAAAATACCTCAGCAGCAATTGATTTAGGCTTCTCTTCCAATGCATCCTCGCAACTTGTGAACACCATTGCAGTCAAAACATATATGAATATTTTTTTCATAATAATTCCTTTAAAGGTTATACTTAAAATCCTAGTCTTACGCCCACTGTTACTGACTTAGCAGTAGGATAGCTGTAGTGATCTATGCCAATACGAATGGAACTACCATCACCATAGGAGTTAATTTCGGGATCATACCATGAATACTTTGTGAAGGTGATCAGATTCTGTCCGCTTACATACAACTGTGCTCTACTTAACCAGTTCAATTTTAAGTCAGACACCGGGAGATTGTAGCTTAGTTGAATATTCTTAAACCGCATATAAGAACCATCTTCAACAAAACGATCGGAAACCTGGGCACCTGTGGTTCTGCTGATGACCGGATATTTAGCATTAACATTTTCCGGAGTCCAATGATTGTTATAAACATCCCGGGGCATGTTTAATGCCTGGCTATAATCCAATGTTTGATTTACAGCGCTGACGTTGAAAATATCATTCCCCTGTGATCCCTGAATAAATACGTTCAGCTCAAAATTCTTATAGCTCATCGTTGAATTGAAGCCATAAATAAAATCAGGGTGTGGATTGCCGATGATTCTTTTATCACCAATATCGCGTATTCCATTTTCATTGAAGTCTTCGTAAAGAATTTTACCAGCATTGTCGTAGCCTTTCTCAATATAACCGAAGAAAGATCCGATAGATTCGCCTTCGCGAAGAATGTTGATGTTATCATTGATCACAGAAATATTGATAGCTTCACCCAGCACATCATTTCCACTATAGAGCGTTAATACCTTGTTTTTATTCTTCGATAAATTGGCGGAAACATCCCATCTGAATGGCCCATCAGCCACCACTGCGTTGGCCGCAATTTCAAACCCTTTGTTTTGAACTTTTCCAATATTCTGAATGGTTACTTTGTATCCCTGAGAAGAGGGAAGCGGTACGGTGTTAAGCAAATCACGCGTATTTTTCACATAATAATCTAACGTCAGGCTAAACCGGTTATCCAAAAACCCAATATCCAGACCAACGTCAGTTTGAGCTGTCGTTTCCCATTTCAACGGTCCGGCCAGGCGATCTGTAGGCGCATAACCCGTAACAAGCGCATCACCAAAAACAACCTTACGTGACTGTAATTGATTCATGGTGTAATATGGGGCAATAGCGGTGCTCCCGGTTTCACCGTACCCGGCCCTGATCTTAAGGTCAGAAATAACGGGTATGTCCTTAATGAATTGCTCTTCTGAAAGCCGCCACGCCAAGGATGCTGAAGGAAAACTTCCCCACTTATCCCCTTCTGTATAACGCGAGGAGCCATCGGTACGAAAACTTACCGTTGCCAAATATTTACTATTGAAGCTGTAATTAATTCTACCGAGATAGGACATCAATGTCCAATCGGAATAGGAGGAAACGGGCACGCCTTGATTTGCCGCCGCACCTATGTCGTAAGCTTCCTGAATATCGCTGACAAATCCGGTTCCGGACACATCCAATGCAGTGGTCTTGTTATTCTGATAGGTAAACCCGGCAACTGCTGAAATACTGTGTTTGCCAAACTCTTTCATATAGCTTATCGTATTTTCATTTAGCAAACTAGTTACTTGGTCGGTTTCTATGCGGGCAGATCCTTGCGAAAGGTTGAACTTCTTTGTGCGATAATAATCTAGTATGTCTTCTGTGTTTTCTATTCCACCGGAAATTTTTATTGCTAACCCTTCGATAGGTTTGAAGGTTACCGCTCCGTTGGTGAGCACTTTGTTAGACCGAACATGCTCTGTTTCAGCTTCGATATAATTCAGCGGATTTGTAATGACGTTCGATCCCCAGGCGTACACTTCTGCCAGTCGTGTGTAACTTCTATCAGCTAAATGTGTCGGGATTGTCGGGTAACCCGATAACATTGCCGATATCATAGAGCCTCCACGGTTTCCACGGCCGCTAGTTTTTCTGTCGCTATCAATACGACTTAAAATTGTATTGATATCAAAAGAAAATTTCTTACCGAGTTGGGTACTTATATTTGCCCGTACAGAATTACGGATGTAATTACTTCCTTTGATAATTCCATCCTGATTAAAATTACTTCCAGAAATTGAAAACTTCGTTTTTTCAGTACCACCATTTACACTGATCGAATGGTTTTGGACCGGCGCTGTTTGCAACGCTACGTCTTGCCAATCGGTTCCCTCTCCGAAACTATTTACCTCATCCGGAGTAAAGTGAGGCGCTAACCCATCGTTCGCGGCTTGCTCATTATAGAACTCTGCATACTCGCGCGCAGTCATCATATCAATCTTGTTACGTATGGTCTGCCATCCAAAGTACCCATCATATTCAACATTCGTTCTACCTGCCTTACCGCGCTTCGTTGTTATGAGAATCACACCATTCGCGCCTCTTGATCCATAAATCGCAGTGGCCGAAGCATCTTTCAAAACCTCTATGGATTCGATATCTGCATTGTTCAACAGGGTGGGATTTCCGCTATATGGAAAGCCATCCACGACATACAACGGCTCGTTACCTCCCTGAATTGAATTGGTTCCGCGAACGCGGACAGAAATTCCCCCTCCGGGAGATCCGGTATTTTGAGAGACCTGAACACCGGTTGCCCTACCTACGAGCGATTGCATTATGTTGGTTGTCGGGTAAGCGTTAAGCTCTTCTGTTTTTATGGATGATACAGAACCCGTTAAATCTGATTTTTTAACTTCGCCATATCCAACCACTACTACCTCTTGAAGGGACTGAATGTCAGGCTCCATCTTCACATTAATTTCATTTTGCCCGCCAACAGTAATTTCTTTTGAAGTGTATCCAATGAAAGAATAAATCAATACAACATTTGCATCCGAAACATCTAAGGTGTATCGACCATCCATATCAGATGTAGTTCCGTTGGTGGTTCCTTTCACAAGAATATTCACCCCAGGCAAAGGTGAATTTTCTTCGTCTGTAACCAGACCTGATATAGACAATGCGGCTACTTCGTTATTACCTGAATTGCTTGCAGGTGCATCTAAGGATGCATATTTTTTTGTCAGAATGATTTGATTTCCTTCTGCTTCAAAATCAATGTTATGCGGACCTAAAAGTTTCTCTAAAACTTTCGAGAGAGGCCCTCTCGCTGTAGAAAGTGTAACCCGAACCGACGCAGGAATGACTTGAGATTGATAAAGAAACTTGACGTCTGTTAACCGTTCAATTCTCGTGAGAGCTGAACGCAAGCTAATATTTTGGAAATCAGTACTTATTGGTTTATCGAGCACCTGTGCTGAAATATCACTTGCATAAGCAAACCCTGCAAAAGCGAGGGTTAAAAGAAAATGAACGAACGTTATCCTCATAATGAACAGTATTTGTCCATGAACATGTAGTTCTTTTTTCATACTTTTAAAATGTTTTGTCTTGATGTATAACTACGAAGAGGCAAACGCTCCCTGCATCCCTGGCCGGATGTGCTGAAAGCTTAAAAGGGAACATTCACAACCGGTGGTGCTCAAGCATCATCGGTTTTTTTTATGGATATGTACTATGTTTTCATAGGCAGTTCAGTTGTGGTTTAGTACGTCATTTACAGCCTTGACCGTAAATAATAATGTGTGAATCGATCATTTCGTAGGTTGTATTTATCCCTTTGCTGATAAGCTTCAACTTCTCATGTAAGGGAACATCCGATAAAGAAGCGTTTAAAAAACAATTGGAAAGCACTTCTTCATCGTACACGATATCCACCCCGTAAGCGTGTTCTATCGCTTCGAAAACTTCTTTAATAGGGGTGTCTGTAAATTCAAAATCTTTTTTAGCGATGGGTACAAGAACCGTCGGATTTTCAACCAGCGATTTCGTTAACCGGTTCTGCTCACGTTCATACACCACTTGCTGATTGGGTGTGAGTATAACACCTTCAATGGTTTCTTTCTGAGGATCTTTTTTGGAAACACGTTCCTTTTCTTTAAACACTGATACCTTCCCGGTTTTTACACGAACAAGAACATTCTCATCCTTAAAATTTCTAATGGAAAAACTCGTACCCAATACACGCGTGACGATCTCATTAGCGTAAACAAGAAATGGACGGCTTGCATCTTTTTTCACTTCAAAAAATGCTTCGCCTGTTAATTGTACTTCTCTGAAATCTTTTCTAAACACTTTAGGATATTGTATTGAACTATGAGGCTGCAACACGATGGATGTGCCGTCGGGCAGGATTATCGTTTTAGTATCAGGCTCTTCGTTCTTTTGAACTACAAACGTCTCATTTACCGGATTCGTCACGACGCTCACGAAATCAGGAGAGTCATAAAATATTTTCCAAATTCCGAACGAAGCGCTTATCACAAGAAATACGACTGCAGCTTTTGATACCCAGCTACTCCGCATTACGCTCACTCTCGGCTCAGCATGAATGGAATTATCCGATTCAAGAGTTTCCATAACACGATCCCAAACTTCCAGTTGCCTCTCGTCGGTTGGAATATATTTTTCCTCCAGAATGGCAAATATTAATTGTCGTGCATCTTCAACCTCATCTGCTTTGTCAGGATGAGTTTGAAGCCAGTCTTTCCAAAAAGTATTTAGCGCTGGATTTTGATCCGGGTATTTCACCCACCTTAAAAAATCAAAATCCTTGGCAAAATCAACCGCATTATAAGCAACGTAGTCCTTTTTCATAAACACAAAAGAGTCCGGTCAAACAGTAATTCAAACGATTTCATACTCCTAAAAGGAGCCTTTTGTGCTTTTAACTCACTTTATTGAAATTATTTTTTGGAAACAAAGAGAAAGGCTTAAAAACCCGGCAGAAATAAGAAAAGAGAAACAAGATACTTGGCGTATTGTCTGAGTTGACTAAGTCCTCTTTGCACCAGGTTACGTGCCGATTGCTCATTGACATGAAGCATGGACGCAATTTCTTCATAGCTGAATTCGTCATAGAAAAAAAGGACCAGTGCTTCGTATTGACGAGGGGACAAATCATCCAGTAATTTTTTCAGTTGAAGAACTTTCCGATTTTTCGACTCACTTTCTATGATTTCATTTTCTAACGAAGGCGAAGCAAGGTGTAAGACATCTTCTATCTTAAATCCATGTTGTGAAATCAAAAGGGGATTAAGATTCTCCTTTACCAATCGTCTGCGAAGGGATCGATATAAATAAAATCGAACTGACGTGGTGACGGATATGTTAGCGCGAAATCTCCAGAGGTCTACAAACAAGTCGTGGATTCCATCTTCCACTTGTTGGGTATTGCTGCATACCTTCTTCCCATAGTTATATAAGACTTTAAAATAGTCTTGGTATAGCTTTGTATAGGCCTCCTTTTCACCACGCAACATACCCGCCCAGTTTTTCAAATCTCTTACAGCGTGGCTTGATCCTGACAGCATATTTCTTATCAATCGTGCGATCAAGTAAAAAAAAATCTTTAGAAAAAACTAATTTCAATCGTTTTAAATGATTTTCCCTTCGCTGATAGGGTTTAGAAAAACTCGCTTCTTTTTCTCCGGTAGGCAGCTCGATCGATAGCTGGCCTCTTAATTGTATTTACTTAAGTAAAAGTAATCCGTCCAATTTCGCAGTGTATTCCAACTGCCCGGTTTTACGTAAGAGCTCAGCTGATTTTTGTAGCAGAAAAACCGAAAGATCATCGGTCTCGCGCTGTTGCGCTAAGGTTTCCTTCACTAAAAGATACGTAGTATCAAATACTGCCGAAGAAAGTTTATCTGCCCAGGTCGTTTGTCCGATGCTAATAAGTATTTCTGCTGTTTGAAGATTTGAGAACGAAGGCCTGAGATGTGAAGCATATAAAATTTGCACCGCACGAGTAAGAACAGCTTCTGCTTTACTTTCATTTCCTTCATTTAGTAACGCAATCGCCAGTGTATTAAATGCAGATCGAAGTGGCTCTATCATTCGCGCATGATAATCTTCATAGTTAAAATAGTTATCGGCTTGTAAAATGTTTTTATAATTCGCAGCCTGGATCAAGTTTTGATACATCAGGTCGGTATTGTATCGTATATCATCCGACTTACTCTCAAAGGGTGTCAACCTGTAAATTAATCCTTCCTGTTGCAGGTAAGGTTTTATGTCAAGTTCGATCTGGTTTAGCGATGTAAAATTGAAATACATTGGCCTCTGCCATTGATTGCTTATAATTAAATCAACTAAGGCAAGGGCTCCTTTAGGTATGTAATTTCCAATGACAGCCAGGTTAATTGCAGATTCAAAATCACCGCTTTTTATAACGGAACCGCCAACAGGTATTTTCAGTACTCGGGAAGGAAGTATGGAATAAGGCTCTCCATGGCTCCCATACATTCTTAGGGCAGGGTGCTCATCATGCAGCAATTGGAGATATTTTTTGGCATCAATTCCTTCCGTTATGCTTTCCTGGATGTAGAGCGCATCATTAGGTCCGTACTGCAGGTAATCTTTCTCGGTGAGACTAAGCTTGAATGCCTGTGATTT
>CAZAHL010000107.1:0-20551 GCA_964484845.1 uncultured Chryseolinea sp.
TGGAAGAAAATGTTTCAGTGAAAAAATGATCGAGCAGAAACTGGATTACATTCATTATAATCCGGTAAGTGGGAAATGGAATTTAGTGGAAGATTTTACGCAGTATCCACACTCAAGCGCAGCGTTTTATGAACTTGGCATAACCAGTGAAGTTGAGGTTACTCATTATCTATCCGGCTTAATGTGTGTGTAGTTTTTTTACTAATTCTTTTTCTATCCCAATTTATGTTTTCTTTTATTTTTTTAGCAGGCATTCCTCCGATCAAAATATTTTTATCTGCAAACGATTTCGTTACTACGGCTCTTGTTGCAACTACAGTATTATCAGAAATATGAACTCCTTTAAGAACGGAAACGTGAGAGGCAATCCATACATGGTTTCCAATATTAATATTCTGTGCATAATTAATTCTTTCATTAGTAACTGAATCAATAATTGAATGAGAATCTCCCGTTCTTAAATCAATATCATAGGCAAACAAACAATCTTTACCAATATGAATTTTTGAATTTGGCTCCGTTACAGCAATATGCGAATCTTCAAATGTTGTATTCTCTCCAATTATTGCTTCACAACCATAATCCTCTATCCAAATTGTACCCCCTCTATTAAATCTCACCCTTTGTCCAAGTTTTATTTTATTATTATCGCCTCTAATGAAAAACGCTACATTGTTTAAAATTGATGATTCACTAATCTCAATTTCATTATTGTTTCCAATTATATCAAATGTGCAATTACATAAAATGGCAGATTTGTCTATGTCGAAAACATTATCTGTCCCTTTTATAATTTTTGTAGGTCTCAACTCTTTAATTTTTTGCCCACTTATCATTATTCTGAGATATTTTTCCAGAACAGGATATTTTTTTACAATTTTCTTTATTCTTTCTTTCATATCGTTCCAATTTTGATGTTTAAAGATTATTGGTAAAACTACACACAACGACTTTTATATAAGGCATATGCGCCTTAATGGCACGCACTGTCCATCGTTGCTTCGTAAATTTAAGGCAGATGCTAAGATATCAAAATGAACCCGCATACGCAGTATCCTCACTCAAGCGCAGCGTTTTATGAACTTGGCATAACCAGCGAAGTTGAGGTTACTCATTATAAGGATTTGTTTAAATAGCGAAAGTGTGCTGAAAGTGTGTGCCTCGAATCCTCAGGAGTGCCGGAGACCGGTGACTCTGAGGGGGAATGGGCTAAAATATGGGTACCATGATTATACCCTCTAAATTAGAATTTTCGGAAGTGAAATAGGGTAGGAAATAAACCTTCCTCTCCGCGGTAGCCGCGAAGAGAAAGGCTTTAGAAATTAATAACCATCGTTTTGCTTAATGGATGGATCGGTGTTTAGTTGACTTTGTGGGATTGGCATTAATAAATGATGCACATCGACCACGATTAACTTTCCGTTATCCTTAAACCATTTATTCATCACGTCAATTGTCTGATCGGTACGAAGTAAATCGAACCAACGATGACCCTCTCCGATTAATTCCAATCTTCTTTCCAGGTCAATCATAGCGCGCATATCCTCTTCGTCAGTGGCTGCAGTCTCATTCAGTCCTGCCCTTATCCTTATTTCATTGAGATATCCAGCTGCCTTAGCTGTATTTTTCAATTCATTCTCTGCCTCAGCAAGCATTAACAATACATCAGCATAACGCAGCACTACCACATCGCTTCCGCCATCTGTGATCACAGTAGTGGGTTTGGTGAGTTTCTTACTAAACGGAATACTCGCGGGAGTTACGTCTGCATAGCTGCCTTTACGCAAATCGCCATTCTCATACAAAGCATACAAACTCTTCACAGGTAAATTATGGCCCTTGGCCCCGCTTT
This sequence comes from uncultured Chryseolinea sp., assembly GCA_964484845.1. GTDB lineage: Bacteria > Bacteroidota > Bacteroidia > Cytophagales > Cyclobacteriaceae > Chryseolinea. The sequence continues at coordinate 1,853 of CAZAHL010000107.1, forward strand.
GCGTTCCTGATGGACTGAATTGCTGGAACATTGTGCTGCCTTCAGTGTTGCCATTGATCCCAGAGGCGAACTGAACAGCAAAAATGATTTCTTTGTTGTTTTCATTGGCGATGCTGAATACATTGGCAGGGTTAGAAAGCAACGTATACTTTCCGGAAGTTACGACTGCCTCTAGCAACGTCCTGGCTTCATCGTAGTTTTTCAGAGTAAGGTATACTTTACCCAGCAAGGACTGAGCGGCTGTTTTTATAACCTTCCCGGGCAAGCTTGCTACCTCCGGAAGTTCTGAAATTGCTTCCGATAAATCTTTTTCAATCTGATCGTAAACCACAGCGGAAGATGTGCGCCCCTGTCCAAAATAGGTGTTTGGATCTGTAGTCTCCTCTACCACCAAAGGTACATCCCCATACAACCGCACGAGATTGAAATAAAGTAAAGCACGGATAAACTTCATCTCACCGATACGCGCCTGTTTAACATTTTCATTTCTAAATGAAATGTTTTCAATACGGTTTAATACAACATTTGTTTTCTGGATTCCCTGGTAGGAGTCTCTCCATGTGGCAGTAACAATACCGTTGGATGGAAGGGTGCTAAACTCATCCAGTTGACCATAGATACCGTCATCATTTGCAGGTACCTCATCAAAGGTATTATCCGAGGAGATTTCGCCAAACGCCGGTAAATACAATCCATAAAGTCCATTTGACTGAAGGCTGGCGTAAACGGCATTGACATATTCCTCAACTTCAGTTTCATTCTGCAGAAAATTGCTTAATACTTTAGAAGTGATAGGATCCTGATTCAATTCGTCATCACAAGCAGTTGTGGTAATCAAAAGAGCTGAAATCAACAGCCGATATATCTTTTTCATTGGTGTAGCAGTTTAGAATGTTAAGTTGGCTCCAAAAACAAATGACCTTGCAACCGGATAATTCGAATAAGAATATCCGGATGTCAACACATTGTCGGTAGTCGCTTCCGGATTGAACCCACGAAATTCTGAAAGGGTAAATAAATTATTTGCAGACGCATAAATCCTCACGCTCGTGAGCCCCGCTTTTGAAATTGTTTTCACAGGCAAGGTGTAGCCTACTTGTATGTTTCTTAGCCGAAAGTAATCGGCATCTGCAAAATGTACATTGGCTCCGCGTGTTTCCCGTCTCGCTGAAGAGAAATTACCCATGTTTGGCTGCGCAAAGAACCCATCAGGGTTATTCTCCGGATGGTAGCGATTATCAAAATAATATTGCGTAGGCATGGAGAAGCCTTCTCCGTTCTCGGCATTGATAAGCGCATTGTCAAAAATTTTCCTTCCCTCCACACCTACGACTGAAAAATTCAGATCGAAATTTTTGAAAACGAAATTGCTGGAGAAGCCATACGTAAATTTCGGAAGATAAGTACCAAACCCTTTTTTATCCTCCTGGTTAATTTGCCCATCACCGGTAATATCTTCAACGATATAATCCCCCATGATGGTGCCGGTGAGATGAGGCGTACCGTTGATTTCATCTTGCGTCTTATAAACTCCGATCACATTATAACCGTACAATTCTGCTACCGGACCACCCACTTTAGTTCTGAAGGAACTATTCACTCCCGTGATGATCTGCTCCTGACCCGCCGCCAGCGCTAGAACTTCATTTTTGTTCTTGGAAAAATTACCACTGAAGCCCCACAAGATAGGTCCCAGCTTAATGCCATTGCCTGAAATTTCCAGTTCTATTCCACTGTTCTTTACTTTCCCGATATTTTGAATAGAAGCACTGTAGCCTGATTGTTCCGGTATAGGTACATTCAATAGTAAATCTTCAGTGGTCGTTGTATAGTAATCGGCTGTGAAGTTGAAAGACTCTAGAAAGGTAAGGTCGAGTCCTACATTAGTTGATATTTTTGTTTCCCAGGAGAGATTTGGATTCGGCGTGGTATTGGCAGCAAACCCTGCGCCTACCGTATTTCCATAAACATAATTTGATGAGCCCACTAACGCCTGTGAACTATACGAACCAATCTGATTGTTTCCCGCCTTGCCCCAGCTCGCCCGTAGTTTAGCAAAATTGATCGCATTTGTTTTCGGGAAAAAGGATTCTTCGCTTATGATCCACCCGGCGGTTACTGAAGGAAAGTTTCCCCACTTGGTGTCCTTACCGAAGCGGGAGGAGCCATCGGCTCGTGTGGCCAGTGAAATCAGATAACGATCCAATATTGAATATTGAATGCGCGCCAGGTAAGAAATTTGCGTCCACTTATACCGTGTGGGAGCAACGGTAAAAGCGCTGGCACCTGCAATGTTGGTAATGTTGTCGTCTGCAATTCCCGAGCCGGTGATGACAGTAGCAGAACTTGATTCTTTCTGGAAGGTATAACCTGCTAGTGCATCTACGCTATGAATACCGAATTCCCGACTATAGTTTAATGTGTTTTCTGAAAGATAGTTTAGAATCGTTCCATTAGTCTCACGAGCGATGGCCGGTTTTGGCGCAGCACCCCGGTATTGTCCTACGTCCGATGGATTATAATAATCAAAAAATGTATCTCTAACATCAGCGCCCAGCATAGTCTTGAATTTTAATCCCTTCATTAATTCCATTGAAAGAAAAGTATTGCCAAAAGTCCTGAATGTATTTCGCTGATGCTTCACCTTTTTCATGATGGCAACCGAGCTTTCAGAAAGAGCACCATCTTCCGGAGTATTGCTAATAATCTGTTGGCTGATGGACAGCGAGCCATCAGGATTATACGCACTGAAAAAGGGGTACATAGTCAGTGCAATTGAGATGGGGTCGTAACTTCTGTCGCTATCATTTTCGAAGTAATCTTGCCGCTGATACGAAGGTGCTAACATCACACCAAAGTCAAAACGATCGGATAGCTTAGAGTCGATTTTTATCGTACCGCTATAGCGTTTCAATCCTGTTCCCATCACTATTCCTTCCTGGTTGAAATAGTTGCCAGATACATAGTAGTTTGTCTTGGAAGAACCCCCCGATAGAGCCAGGTTATAGCTGCTCATCTTCGCATCGCGGAATATTTCATCAAGCCAGTTCGTGTTCACCAGGCCGGGTTCATTGTCAAGATAAGGTTGAATGTAATTCAGCCTTAGTTCACGCAGGCTGGCGCCCTTTGTAATGCGTGTAGCCCGATCATCAGCAATACTTCGGTTAGCCTGATCCTTCGAAACATATCCCCAATCCCTGGCTTCTGTAAAAAACTGCGCGGATTGATATGCATCCGGAAACTCCATACCGTCAGCCCTTTGCTGAATACCGGTATATGCATCAAAAGAAATACTTAGTTTATCGGTTTTGCTTTTCTTAGTGGTAATTAAAATCACACCATTAGCAGCTCGTGAACCATAAATGGCAGCCGAAGCGGGATCTTTCAGAATATCAACTGACGCTATATCCTGTGGATTAATTGAATTGAGGGAAGAGCCTTCTGAAAGCGGAAAGCCATCTACAACAACAAGGGGGTTTCTTCCCGCTGTTAATGTTCCAATACCACGGATAACAACTTGTGGATCCGTTCCGGGTTGTGCAGAAGCTTCGTTGACAATCACTCCAGCGGCTTTACCGGATAACTGAATTGCAAAGCTGCTTCCATTGCTATTGGCCAGGTCTTTAGACTTTACCTGCGACACTGCACCTGTAACTTTAGCTCTGGCTTGTTCTCCGTAACCTATTACCACTACTTCCTGGAGCGTCGAAGAATTTTGCAAAAGCTCTACGGTGAGAAAGGTTTGATTTCCCACTGGAATTTCCTGGGTTTCATACCCGATAAATGAAAGTACCAACGTTGCATGCTCGTCCTGAACGTTCAATGCAAATTCACCTTGCGTATCAGTAGTGGTTCCGGATGCTGTTCCCTTAATCAGAATACTTACGCCTGGCAGTGGTTCACTGGTTTGCTTATCGGTCACTTTGCCACTGATTTTTTTTTCAATTGCCTCGCTATTGAAATTTTCTTTCTTCGAAACAGCTATCATTTGATTGAATTGCCGGAAGGAAACATCTGCGTTGTTTTCAAGCTCGCGGAGTACATCTGAGAGCTGTTTATTTTTTGCGTGGATCGTAAGTCCGGCAATGGATTTGATTTCATCGGTATAAGAAAACTGAAACTTGGTTTGCCCCTCGATGGACGATAAAATATCCACCAGATAACTGTTCCTTAGCTCAAGACTGACCTTGACCTTGTTCAGTGATTGCGAATGACCTTCATTCGCTAGCAATACACCCGATAATGCACATATGATAACTAGAATAATACACGCGCGAGAGCTCATAAAGAGAATTACCTCCCAAATTTTTTTTGTAGATTTGGACATAGTTTTTTAATGGTTAAAGAGACCTTTTGAAAGCTTGATTCAGGCGGACTAGTAGCTCCAACTACTTTTCCGCTTTTTTTTTTGAGACTTATGCTCTAAGAAGTTTTTTATTTTTTAAGGTGGAAGTCTGTGATGCATCATATTTTTTATGTTAAGAACTTAGTTGGTTTTTGTAAGAATCACGCTGTCGCCCCTCACTACGTAATCCAATTTTGCGGAAAAGGCGAGCACATCCAATACCTCCTGAAGGCTTCCCTCTTTCTGTTTCAGTGTAATTAGAGTATGCCCGAGTTGTTCATCCGTGATGCTGATATGCACACCGTACCATCTCTCAAGCGAAACGACTATTTCTGCTAGAGGAGTGCTTTTAAAGAGTAAAACACCCTTACGCCATGCATAACTGTCATTCGCATCAACCATTGTTTTTCTAAACGTTTTTTGTTTTTTAGAATAGGCCAATTGTTCTCCCGGAACCAACTCGATTACTTCATTTTCGGCGGATTCAACCGCTATTTTTCCTGTCGCAAGAGTGATTGTAGTTTCGTTATCATCCGTAAATGATTTCACATTAAACGATGTACCCAATACTTTTACAGCAATACCTCCGGTATGTACTATGAAGGGCTTTTTCGAATCCTTTTTGATAGAAAAGAACCCCTCCCCTTCCAGAAAAACTTCTCTTTTGCTTGTCGAAAATATTTCCGGAAAACGAAGACTACTCTTACCATTTATCCAGACGGAAGAGCTATCGGCCATCTGAAGGTGTTTGCGTTCTTTCGACTGTGTGGCTACACGCATTAACTCGTTACCGGTAACCGATGTGTTGTTAACGCTTATCTGATAGAAAATAAACATGCCTATGAGTAAGGCCGCTGCAATAGAGGAAGCCCACTTTAAAAACGACAACTGCCGCTGTTTGCCAGCCGGCTTCGGAGAGGATTGAATACGATCTTTAATCTTACGATAAAGACTATCAGCGTACTCCTTGTTCAGGCTGGGAGTAAACGCTTCGATAGTGGTTTGTTCTTCTAAAAGCAACTGCTGCCAGAGGGATTCATCAATACCTTCGTTTATTAATTTCTTGACAGCTTCAAGTTCCGATACTGAACATTCGTCCTTAATGAATTTCCGAAGTAATTTAAGAGATGAGGATTCTTCCATATATTTTTAACTATATCTAATACAGTTAAACCATACACTGGCATATAGTCAAAATGCAATCTTTAATTTTTTGATAATCCCGGCTATTTTAAGATAATGCACAGGTAACATGCACATAATATTTTCTTACTTCAGAGATGATCGAAGATCTCAGGCGCGCTTAAAAAGATTGAAGCAACAACAGAAGGATAGAAAAACCCTTTTGACTACGAAAGTATTCTCTAACAAACTTCAATGATTTCACGATATGGGCATTTATGGTGCCGGGTGAAACATTTAGCTCACTGGCCGCTTCTTCATAGCTTAGCCCATTAATTTTGCAGAGTTCGAATATTCGTTTTTGCTGAGGGGGTAATAATGCAATTGCCTTATGGAGGAGTTCTGAAGTCTGCGTAAAATGAACTTCTTCTTCAGTACTATTATCATTCTGGGGTGCCTTCGAAAAAATTTCCTCGAGCACGATTGCATCTACAGATGAACGCTTTAGCAAATTAAGAATATGATTCCGCGTAATAGTGAATAAAAATGACTCAAACTTTTTATCAACATCGAGGGATTCACGTAACTCCCATATCCGGATAAAAACATCTTGTGTGATATCGTCAGCAAGGGTCGGCGATTTCACCATTCTAAGCGAAAAGGCGTACACGCTTGCGATAAATAAATCGTAAAGCTCGCGGAATGCCTTTTCGTCTCCTGCCTTGACCTTAAGAATTATTTCATTCAGGGTTTTCAAAGAAAAACATTTGAGAGTTCAAATATAGCATGCGGAAAGGCATTCAAATGAGGATCCTCTTTATGAGAATATTAATTTATGAAAATTGACATGGTATGCCCATTCTGTTTGCAGAACTCGATTACATTCATCATAACCCGTAAGTGGGAAATGGAATTTAGTGGAAGATTTTACGCAGTATGCTCACTCAAGCGCAGCGTTTTATGAACTTGGCATAACCAGTGAGGTTAAGGTTACTCATTACAAGGATTTGGTTAAATAGCAAAAGTTCGCTGAAAGTGTGTGCCTCGAATCCTCAGAGTCCCGGAGACCGGTGACTCTGAGGGGAGTACAAATCTTGGAGTAAAAACGGCCTTCTGTTTTAAACTATCTTGGACTTTGTTGCATCAATAGTCTCTTTTGTTCCTTCGGACAAAGAGACTATTGGACTCAACTCAGAATTTTTATTTATGATGGGCCGACTTTTTTACGTTATTTTTTTTGTCATCTCGTCTAACACCTCGTTTGGACAAATTATTATTCAGGGGAGAGTTTTAAATAAAGAAACGCACGAGCCCATTTCTTACGTAAACATTGGAATTATAAATTCAAATGTTGGCACGTTGTCGAATTTAGACGGAAGTTTTTCAATTCCTATTCCCAATAAGTTTAGCAAGGACACATTAATATTTTCGGCACTTGGTTTCGCGAAAAGAGCGATACCAATTCATTTTATTAGACAACAGGAAAAATTAACAGTTTTCCTTAGTGAAAAAACAACCTTGTTAAATACAGTTGTCATCAGGGAGAAAAGACAACGTAATAAAACCTTCGAGTTAGGAAATTCCTCATTCAAAGGAGGTGTAATTGTGACCGATACAACCTATGCCGGCAGATCAATATCCTTGCTCATTGAGAATAAACAGCCGTACTTTCAAAATGATCTCAAATTTCCAGTTTACCTCGAGAAGGCACGCCTTCGCATATTTAAAAACAATCTTGAATCCTTAAAATTCAGATTAAGGATAAATGATGTCGACAGCCTTAGTGGCAAACCCGGAAATGACCTTCTTTCTCAAAGCATCATAGTTGAATCCACGATTGGAAAAGGCTGGCTGGAGTTTGACCTTTCGCATTTAAACTATCAAGTTTCGAAGCCGTTTTTTCTCACTTTTGAGCAAATACTTGATTTAAAAGACAGAACACGTATCGCAGAAGGGTACAGAAATTTCATCAACGCACATCCGGAACAAGTAAAGTTTGATACTGTAGAAATTGATGGTAAAAAAGAAGTACGCACAATTATAAAAGGAAGCGGCCTTGATTTACCTGGGACATTTGTTGCCATAGCAATTTCAAAATCAGCTTCAGAATATTATTCAAGTTTTGTTAGGGAGACTAGTTTTGGCGAATGGAAAAAAGTAAGAGGGATTGTAACGGCGACTGTCTCATTGAGTAATCAAATAATCACAAATACTAAGAAAGACACCAACGCACCTTGCGAAAATAATTTAGCCGTTTGTCAGGCAAATCAACATTGCAAAGATTTCATCGAGGAGAACGGACTGAATGGAGTTCAAATAACGGTGAGTAAAGGAAATGAAATCATTTGGTCAAGTGCATTTGGGTATGCCGATTCAGAAAATAAAATACCTGTTAGTGATTCAACCCGTTTTAGAATTAACAGTATTTCAAAGTCAATGACATCAGTTGCATTGATAAAGCTACTTTCAGAAGGTAAACTTGACTTAGATGCACCTATACAAAAGTATGTACCTGATTTCCCGATAAAGAAGTACCAGATTACTACTCGACAACTGGCAGGGCACCTTGGAGGTATTCGTGACTACAATGAAGAAGATTTACGCGATTACATACGAACTGAGCATTTTGAGAATGCAACGGAGGCCATGACAATTTTTAAGAATGACTCCCTTCTGTTCAAACCTGACACAAAGTTTCATTATAGCACATTTGGCTGGAATCTCATTGGGGCGATCATCGAAAGGATAAGTAAAGAGAGTTATTTGGACTACATGCAAAAAAATATTTGGACTCCAATCGGACTATTTAATACTTGTGGAGATGATATGAGTTTAGTGATTCCCAACAGAAGTAAATTTTATGATCTGACAGGACAAGCAAATAATTTGGGCGACTGGAGCTATAAATATTCTGGAGGTGGGCTTTTATCTACATCCGGAGACTTAGCGAAATTTGGAAATGAAATCTTGAACGACAAGTATTTTGACCCAAAAGCAAAGATGATTTTGTTTGATCCGCAAATCACTTCAGATAATAAAGAAACGGGTTATGGAATGGGCTGGTACATAGGAGTAGATAAAAATGGTCACAGAATCTGGTATCATTCCGGGGACTCGTTCAGCAGTAGCTCACATTTAGTGATTTACCCTGACGACAATTTAGTTATAGCATTCCTGGCTAACTCACAGGACGGAGCAGCGTTTGACGTGCAAAAAATTGGTGAACTATTTTATAAAACAACCGGGGACAAATAATATTGAAAACAGGGGACATGCGGTAATAAAATCGACCGTACTACCTTCTTACTATTTTTTTTAAATTGACCAATGGTTTACCTTATACTCGTTATCATCCTGGTTGCAGCGGTTGTTTTTTCACTCCGTTTTAATTTAAAGGCCAAACAGCGGAAGCAAGATAAAAGAATTCAGGATGCCTGGGGCAATCCGAAAAAGGAACACTTTAACTACTATCTAATAGGCAATTATGCTTTGAATACAGATAGCGATTTTAGTGCTTTTCAATTATATCGGTACGGTAGATGTTACACTGTCCGTTGCGTCCCTTCGGGCCGGAGCTTTAAATACGTGCCGGCCTAATTTCTTGGATCCTGGGAAGAAATTCTCAGCAAGGAATATAGTTCACCCCCTTTTAACTAACTGCGTGACGAATGATCTTGATATTCATTCCAGGAGTGTATTGATAACCGGATCCAACATGTCTGGCAAAACAACGTTCCTAAGAACAATTATTATAAATTCCATATTAGCTCAAACCATTTACACCTGTTTCGCAGAGAAGTTTGAAACGCCAATCTTAAAACAGTTTTCATCGATACGAATTGACGATAGTTTGTTGGAAGGAACAAGTTACTATCTTGAAGAAGTGAACACGATGGCCTCCCTTGTAAAAGAAGTAGCTTCTCCCGATCAGAATCTTTTTATTTTAGACGAAGTTTTTAAGGGAACCAATACGATAGAACGAATAGCCTCTGCCAAAGCGATACTTTCTTACCTTAATCGCAACGACAACATAGTAATTGTATCAACTCACGATATCGAGTTGTCAAAAATGCTGGAAAAGGAATTTGATCTCTACCATTTTGTAGAGACAATTGAGAATAATGAATTCCGTTTTGACCACAAATTAAAGCCAGGACCACTGAAAACAAGAAATGCAATAAGGATACTAGAAATATCAAATTATCCGAAAGAGATTATCGACGAGGCAGAGCAAATTAGTAAGATCCTGGATGCGACATTCGCCGTCAACTCGGTGCACGGCGAAGTAAAATAGTCTAAATTGTCATTAGTTATTACTTTTTGAGTTTTCCGTAGCTGTTATTATAGACTTTTCCTTTTTTAGGATGTGTAAACTTCAATGCCGACCACACTGCATTTACACTAAGAGCTTTACTCTCGACAAGTCCATGATCATATCCGATCTTAATTACTGCCGGAAGTGTGAGGTCAGTCCCCTGCTTTCCTCCTTTTGGCCACGAAATCCATAGCATCCCCGTTGGTTTTAGATGATCTTTCAACGTTGGAAATTTTTTATTTAGTTCTGCCTGAGTATTTGCAAAGAAGTGGATATAGTCAAAGCCACCTCTAAGGCTTGAAGCAATATTAGCATCTGGTGGATCAATGGCTTTTAAAATACCTTCAGGAGCCTTGATGATAATTGTCCTCATATTAGGTTTGATTCCCATCTTTGCCGAAAGTGATTTAGTCATATGAGAGATATTTCAAAAGTAAAACGCTTTCGCTCGAAGTAAGTTCAAGCGTTTCCCAAAATTTCAATGACTTCATCCCACAAGGATGTGGGTAATCAAGCAGAGCCGCATTTAATACTAGCGGAATGTAGCGGTACCCACTTTTCAGAAACGCGTAGTATGTGTTAAAACCTTTCGTCTAACCTTTTACAACCCCGGAGAGGTTGAATATTAATAGCCCTGGGTTTCAACCCATGGTCTAGGTCAAAAGTACACAGGCGTGCCATAGATGACCCTACATCAAGGCATATTTTTTTCGGCGCGCAATAGGTGCGCCGGAATCTGGTGAGAGGATTTTGCACCATGTAAGGAGTCAGTTTCAAACACTAGATAAAATTATGTTGCTAGTCCATAAGCTGGAAGGGAAAAAGCAGTGCTGAATGAAACTAATATGCATAATGCATTCCTGCACCAACCTGGTTTGCTTGCTTGAACCTTGCAGCCGAAGTTTATTCTGGAAGTTGTCAATTTCAAAGACAGCCCTTTATCACCACTTGCGAGGATCAATTGTTTATTCCCGACAACTCTTCAATGGCTTTATAGACCAAATAAGTCATTTTTAACTCAAGTTGCAGTTAAGGGCGTCGCCCACCTCTTTTATACGTATATTTATACAGCCTTCCAAAACGCCCAATCTGAGGTCGTAGGATTTTAATGTATTTAAAGATCAGTTGGAAATGATCCTTCAATTAGCTTCTGGCAACACGCTATGGCTATGGTAAACTTTTTTATGATAGTATGAAAATTTCAATAGATAGAAAGATTTTAATCGGATTCATTGTTTGCTCAGGGATTCTGGTCGTGGTAGCTGCTATTTCTTTTCGGAACAGCAAGCAATTCATAGAGACTAATCAGTTAGTAAATCATACGCATGAAGTGCTGCATGAATTGGAGCAGATTTTAGTTTCCATCATCAACGCTGAAACGGGTGCCCGTGGTTTTGTAATTACCGGAAAGGAAAGTTTCCTGGAGCCATTTGATAGCGCTAAATTAACTGCGTTTGACCATATTGAACGGACGCGGCACCTGACAAGAAGTAATTCTGAAGTTCAAAGAATTCTTGTACAGGTGGAAAAAATTATCCATCGTCGTTTTGCCGGTTTGGAAAAATATACTCAGTTAAGGAAAACAGGAAATTTTGAGCAGGCAAAAGCGGTTGTTGATTCTGGAGGGGGTAAAGAATTACAAGATCAAATCAGGGTGTTGATAAGTAACGCTAAAACGATTGAGACGAGGCTACTTGCGGAAAGGAGACAAGCAAGTGAGGAAGACGTAAATAGCTTTAATGTCTTTTTTATCATTTTACTATCTGTCATTGCTGCAACTTTGCTCATTGTCTATGTAATTATTACCACCAATCTAAAAGCCCTCAACCACGCACAGCTCGTAGCCGCTGAAAAGAATTGGAGTTTGACGGGAAGCGGCACGTTGATTAAAGCGATGCAGGGAAACAAACAATTAAGTGAACTAACCCAGGTTATCATAAATCATTTAGCTGCGTATCTAAATGCGCAGGTCGGCGCCATGTACGTCGTAAACGAAAACAATATGAATCTGAGATTGGAGGGTGGGTATGCATTAGATAAAAGAAAAAAAGATTTCCCGGTAATCAAATTCGGTGAAGGCATTACAGGTCAGGCGGCGGTTGAGAAAAAAATGATTTTAGTAACCGACATACCCGCAGATCATTTCATTGGTACAGGCTTTGGAAAAATTTCGCCAAAAAATATCATCGCCATTCCATTTGTATTTGACGGTAAAGTTACCGTTGGGGTCATTGAACTGGGTAGCATCTATCCTTTTACCGAATTGCAAAAGCAATATTTAGAATTGGTGGTTGATAGCATCTCTATTGCGGTAACCTCGTCACAAGCCAGAGAAAAAACGAAAGAACTGCTGGAAGAAACGCAACGTCAGGCAGAAGAGTTGGAAGTTCAGCAGGAAGAATTGAAACAAGCCAATGAAGAGCTTTATGTAAAGACAGAATCCCTGGAGAGCACAGCTTTAAAGCTAGAACTTCAACAAGGGGAATTGCAGGAAGTAAATGTAGAGCTGGAGGAAAAAGCAACGATTCTGGAAGAGCAAAAAGAAAGATTGGAAAATGCCAAGGCAGAGATTGAGAATAAGGTTGGCGAAATTGAATTAACCAGCAAATATAAATCAGAATTTCTGGCAAATATGTCACACGAGCTTCGAACGCCCCTGAATAGCATCCTTATACTGGCACAATTACTTTCAGAAAATAAACACAATACGCTGGGAGAAAAAGATGTGGAGTTTGCAAAAAACATTCATCATTCCGGAACTGATCTACTGGACCTTATAAATGAAATACTTGACCTTTCAAAGGTGGAGGCAGGAAAAATGCAACTGGACATCACCGAAGTTTCTCTTCAAGACATATTCAACAACATGTCTTCCATCTTTTCGGAAGTGGCTAAGAATAAATCGATTGACTTTAACATCGATTGCAGTAAGGAGATTGAGCAATCTACGATAAGAACAGATCATCAACACGTCGAGCAAATCCTGAAGAATTTGTTATCCAACGCTTTTAAATTTACGGATAAGGGAGGTAGCGTTAGCTTGACTGTCTGCCTGCGTTCTGATAATGTTCTTTTTAAAAACAAATACTTAAACCAACTGACCAATGTTATGGCATTTTCTGTTTGCGACACGGGAATAGGTATTCCCGTTGAAAAGCAGGGAATCGTTTTTGAAGCTTTCCAACAGGCGGATGGTTCGACGAAAAGAAAATACGGAGGCACAGGACTCGGTTTATCGATCAGTCATGAACTTGCTAATATGCTGGGAGGCGAGATTCATCTTGAAAGTGAAGAAGGCAAGGGAAGCACTTTCACATTAAACCTGCCAATTGAGTTTGATCCTTCTATTATTACGCCTCATCAGAAACAGCTAGAACAAAAAGAAAAGGTGGCTAACAGGAGGGAAATAATCAATAAGGTTCATCCTGCGGAAGTCAATGAGAAAATGGATGTTTTTGATGACCGGAAAAATGTCAGTGAAAATGACCGCGTTATTTTAATTATAGAAGATGAAGAAAAGTTTGCGCAGGTCCTTCTCGATTTTATAAGAGAGCGGAAATACAAGGGTATTATTGCGTACGAGGGCAACACAGGTATAAGCTATGCACGACATTACAGGCCGGAGGCTATACTGCTTGACATGAAGTTGCCCGTAATGGGTGGGCTAGAAGTGCTTAAACAAATAAAGAATGATCCTGACCTGAGACATATACCCGTTCAGATCATATCGTCGTATGATCAGAAAAAAGAAGTATTGGAGATGGGGGCATTTGATTATTTACAGAAACCCGTAACCATAAATGATTTACTAAAGGTATTTGATAGAATAGAAAAATTCGCGAACAAGAAACTAAAAAAGTTATTGATAATCGAGGATAACAAGGAACTGAACAACGCTATCCGCGCGATGATCGGAAACGACGATGTGAAATGTTTCTCAGCCTATCTGGGAGCAGAGGCCTATGAGATGCTGACCAAGGATTCTTTTGACTGTATCATCGTAGATCTTGGACTGCCCGATATGTCGGGGTTCGAGCTACTGGAAAAGATTAAGGCCAACAAGACCTTGAATAAAATTCCTGTCATTGTTTATACCGGCAGGAATTTAAAAAGAGACGAAACCGAGCGCCTAAATAAACTCGCCGATACAGTAGTGCTGAAAACAGCTGACTCAACGGAACGCTTATTGGATGAAACGATTTTATTCCTTCATAGCGTGGAGGCAAAGCTTCCTAATGAAAAGCAAAGAATAATTCGTTCATTGCACAGAGCGGATGAAATATTGAAAAATAAAAAGATACTATTGATTGATGATGATGTCCGCAATATTTATTCATTAACAAATGTATTGGAAGAGGAAGGTTTGCAATGCCTGACGGCCGAAAACGGAAAAATAGGGTTGAAAATTCTAAAAGAAAATCCATTTGTGGATTTAGTGTTAATGGATATTATGATGCCGGAGATGGACGGATATGAAGCAACCACCGAAATCAGGAAATTAATTGAATTCAAAAAATTGCCGATCATAGCACTTACAGCTAAAGCCATGAAAGGAGACAAAGAAAAATGTCTGGCGGCTGGAATGTCTGATTACATTTCGAAGCCTGTCAACGTCGAACAACTTCTTTCATTAATGCGCGTGTGGCTTTACCGGTAAGCCCTGCATCTTTTTAAATGCAATATGGAAATCGTTATTGAAGCCATCGAATATAAAGAATTTCTTGAGTCCATTCACTTCGTTTATGGCTATGATTTTACTGATTATGTTGAATCATCCGTTAAAAGAAGAATAGTCCATTTTATGGAAAACAGAAAGATAGATACACTTGATACGCTGAGGGAGATCGTATTGAAAGACGAAGATATTTTTGAAGAATTCGTGCAGGGTATATCCATAACCTTGACTGAAATGTTTAGGGATCCTCTATTCTACAAAAGTGTAAGGGAAAAAGTAATGAAAAGACTTGCTACTTATCCGGTTATAAAAATATGGATCGCAGGATGTGCTACAGGTGAGGAAGTTTATTCCATAGCCATCGTATTAAGAGAGGAAGGATTGCTTGACCGGACTATTATTTATGCAACTGATATTAACCAGAAGTCACTGCAAATTGCAAGGCAAGGAATTTATTCATTAACTGACATGAAAAAGTATACCGAAAATTATCTTAATTCGGGTGGTAGCGAATCCTTCTCTATCTACTATACAGCAAAATACAATTCAGTTTTATTCGAAGAGTCCCTTAAACGAAATATTGTTTTTGCATCTCACAATTTGTCTGCAGACAAATCATTCAATGAGTTCCAACTCGTCGTTTGTCGGAATGTGCTCATGTATTTTAAATCGAATTTGCAGTCAAAAGTGATCAGCCTTTTTTGCGATAGCCTATGCGACTTCGGATTTCTGGCGCTCGGTGATAAAGAATCACTTTTATTTTCGGATAAAAATGAGTGCTTTGAAGAAATGAGTAAAAAAGAAAAGATATATATGAAAATCAGAACATAATCTTCCATGCCAGAAAATGCAGCGGTAACCATTTTAATTATTGATGACAAAACAGCAAACATTTTTGCATTGGAAAAGCTATTGGAGAAACCCGGAAGAATCTTCATGACCGCAACCAACGGAAAGGCTGGTTTGATGCTTGCCAAAGATGCGGATGTTGATCTTATCATCCTGGATGTTCAGATGCCCGAGTTGGATGGATTCGAAGTGGCACAGATTCTGAAATCTCATAACAGGACTAAAGACATTCCAATAATATTTGCATCTGCAGAAAAGAAAGAGAAGCATTCCATTTTAAAAGGGTTTGAAGAAGGGGCCGTTGATTATCTCTCAAAACCACTTGATCCAGATCTTACTAAGGCCAAAGTCTCCGTACTTCTAAAGATCCAGATGCAAAAAAAAGAATTAATAGAGAAAAATTTAGCACTCGAAAAAGCTGATACGCAAATAAAAGAGCTTAATTCAGTCTTGCAGAAAAACATACTTCAACTAGAAGAGCTTAATAAAGAAATGGAGTCATTTTCATATTCGGTTTCACATGATTTGCGAACTCCTCTCCGATCAATAATTGGTTACTCAAAAATACTGGAAGAGGATTGTGTTAATAAATTTGACTCAAGTGACAGTCGATCATTATCCTTCATTCAGAAAAATGCAGGTAAAATGAACCAGTTGATCGATGATTTACTAGCGTTTTCAAAATTGGGTAATAAGGAATTAAACAAATCTGAAATTGACATCGTGAGCTTAGTCCAAAGCACAATTAGCGACATGAGTGAATCAATTCCACATAAAGCAGATATCAAAATAAACCATTTATTTCCCATATACGGTGACCTGATGTTGATCACACAGGTTTGGATCAATTTAGTGTCAAACGCGATAAAGTATTCCTCTAAAAAAGAAAAACCTGTATTAGAGATCGGTTCGCGAAAGACAGGCAATGAAATTGCCTATTACGTCAAAGATAATGGTGCTGGATTTAACATGGACTACGCCGATAAATTATTCGGTGTATTCCAGCGACTGCATCAACCCCATGAGTTTGAGGGAACAGGTATCGGATTAGCGCTTGTAAAGCGTATTATTGCCAGACATGGTGGCCGGGTTTGGGCAGAGGCAAAGGTGGATGAAGGCGCGACCTTCTATTTCACATTGCCAAATGTAGTAGCAACTGTATTAAGCAACTAATGTTGAGTTAATCGTGAAAAGTTAATCGTGGAAATGCCGGCTCCCCCTTACGATTTATAGACTGTTTTTTCAATCAGAATTTTGAAGATTATTTGGAAGAATTATTTCACAAGATCATACCTGACATGGTTCAGAATAACTAAACCCCTAAAAGCCCGGAAATTTCAGGCAGGATAGCCGCCCTTGATAAAACGTTTGGTGTTACCTGGTTTTACGAACAACGGCAAGCTATTGTCGTCAAATATGGCTTAAAAGGATAAAAGATATCTCATTTAATTTTCAGCAGATGATAACTCAATTGTTAAAAAAGCACATCAAAAGCGAACCACTAAAATTTATTAACTCAAAACTTTAAACTTTAAACCCGAAATTCAAAACCAACAATTTTAACCCGAAACTTTAAACCTTAAACCATATACTGTATGTTTGCATATGCTGCTGTCGTGTTTTTCAAAAACGTATGTGGAGGCGGGCTGTGATGAAGCCGGAAGAGGGTGCCTTGCCGGCCCCGTTGTAGCAGCAGCGGTAATTTTGCCTAAACGCTACCGTCACAAAATATTAAACGACTCGAAACAGCTTACAAAATCAGAACGTGACATCTTGCGCGTGGATATTGAACGTGATGCGCTCGCATGGGCCGTAGCAGAAGTAGATCACGAAGAAATTGATCGGATTAATATTTTAAATGCTTCCTTCAAAGCTATGCACCTGGCCGTCGATAAGCTCCTAATTCGTCCGGAGCTTTTGCTGATCGACGGGAACCGGTTTAAACCTTATTGTGATATCAGGCACGAATGCATTATTAAAGGGGATGAAAAATATTTGTCTATCGCGGCCGCGTCGGTGCTGGCAAAAACTTATCGCGATGAAATTATGATCAAACATGCCGATGAGTTTCCAGGTTATTGTTGGGAAACCAATGTAGGTTATGCCACAGAAGCGCATCGGGACGGCATCCGACAATACGGAATCACCAGACTCCATCGCAGATCTTTTACATTATTGCCCGATCAATTGGAACTTGATTTCACAGTAACTTCTGTTGAAGTAAATTAAGAAATTATTCTACTAATGTGCCTGATCTTTTTGTCTATCAACAATCATCCCACCTATAAATTAATTTTAGCCGGAAACCGAGATGAGTTTTACAATCGTAAGACGGCAGCGGCTCAATTCTGGCAAGATCATTCCGGAGTATTAGGGGGACGTGATCTGGAAGCAGGAGGTACGTGGCTTGCAATGTCCCGGAAAGGTAAGATCGCCATGGTAACCAATTATCGTGATCCCCAGCACATTGATCCAAATGCGCCTTCTCGAGGACACCTGGTATCCGATTTTTTAACTGAACCTAACGACGCACAACAATACCTAAAAAATATTTCTACGAATGGAAAAAGATACAACGGCTTCAATCTCATTCTTGGAGATACCGATGAGCTTTGGTATTACTCTAACTATAAAAAAGAGATCGAAAAACTCTCGCGTGGTTTTTATGGCTTGAGCAATCACCTGTTAGAAACAGCGTGGCCGAAGGTGCTTCGCGGTAAAGAAAAAATTAATCCCGTTCTTGGCCAGGCTAACATTGATCCTGAACAGCTTTTTGAAGTTTTATACGATGATCATCAAGCAGAGGATCAACAACTCCCAAACACAGGTCTTCCCCTGGACCGTGAACGGGCACTTTCCTCGATGTTCATCAAAACAGAGGGATATGGTTCCCGTTGCTCAACCGTAATTCTTGTCAGTCACCAGAATGACGTTATATTTTCAGAGCGGGTTTATGATATTGCTAACTTCAACTATACAACGCAGACGTTTCGTTTTACTATACGATAGCCCTATTTCAAGTTAGTTTTTAAAATAACAGAACATTGGCCAATGACTCGTACACACATACTTGCTCAAAATTTTCCAGCATGTTTCAGCAGCGCCTCAGTCAATCTTCGGTCTGGCAATGGGATGTGCGGATTGAAGCCGGATGAAACATGCGGGCTGGAAGGGGTAGCGATGTATCAAAGCCTTCCGTAACGACGTTTAAGAACATGACGAAGTAGATAGAATACAGTTTTGTAACAAGTATTAAGTGTGGAACGTCTGAAGAAGGAGCACTCAACGTTTAATTGATCGAACCCATTGTTTGTCTTTGCTGTAATTGTAATGCAACCAAATCCTGGCAGGCGAGTTAAAACCTCAATAAGTGTAATTTTTTAATAATAACCG
>CAZAHL010000108.1:0-20509 GCA_964484845.1 uncultured Chryseolinea sp.
GCCGTCAAAACTTCGCTTGGTTGTTCCAAAAATAGCGTGAACGTTATCCGACCAACATATTTCATTAGTCGAAATACTCCATTCCCAGATGCCCATGTTGGCCGATTCCAGGGCAATACTCAATCGATTTTGACTTTCGTTAAAGGCTGTTCGATTATTTTTCTGATTTGAGATTTTAGACGTGCGTGCTTTCTCTAATGTATCAGTCTGGTCCGACTTTATCGGTTTTTTTTTCTTTTGGACTTTCGATTTTTTTGCCGGCATAAACCAACTATTTGGAATAGGAAAAGGTACAATTTTCTTCCGAAAAAAATGGGTTACCAAAATTGCGCTTGGTAGTTGATCAAAGATGCATTAACTTTTGATTCTTAACCAAACCGTTTCGAAATGCTAAAGGATTTTAAAGAATTTGCGCTGCGAGGCAATGTAATGGATCTTGCCATTGGTGTAATTATCGGGGGTGCTTTTGGAACTATCGTGAACTCCATAGTCAAGGATCTTATCATGCCGCTGGTAGGAATCGTATTTAAGGCTGATTTTTCAAATCTTTATATTCCGCTTTCCCCGAAGGTGTCCGAAGCGTTAGGTGCTGATCCAAATTTGCCCCTGGCAAAAGCAATAGAGCTGGGTCCTGTGTTTGCGTGGGGGAATTTTTTAACTGTGTCGATTAATTTTATTATTCTCGCTTTCATCATTTTTCTCATGGTAAAAGGAATTAACGCGATGAAAAAGAAGGAAGAAGCTAAGCCTGACGGGCCAGCCGAACTTCCGCCGGACGTTAAATTGCTCGCTGAGATCAGAGACCTGTTAAAAAATCGGGAAACTCCTCTTTCGAAATAGCCTGCTGTCTTTGAGGCACGAGCGTTAGATCTCCTTTACTTTATTTCCGAATCTGGGCGCTACAATCAACTCTTTGTTAGAGGATGAATATGTATAGAATCCTCGCTGACTTTTAATGCCGTGTTCGCCAGACGCCACCATATCCACAAGCAATGGACATGGCGCATATTTTGCATTTTCAAATCCCTGGTGGAGAACTTGTAAGATGGAAAGACATACATCGAGTCCAATAAAATCAGCAAGCTGAAGCGGCCCCATAGGGTGAGACATTCCTAATTTCATAACGGTGTCAATCTCTTCAACACCCGAAACGTGTTCATGCAACGCAAAGATCGCCTCGTTGATCATCGGCATCAGGATCCTGTTCGCTACAAACCCGGGAGCATCATTTACTTCAACAGGTATTTTACCAAGTTTTTTAGAAAGCTCCATGACTACCGTTGTGACTCCATCACTGGTATGTTTGCCACGAATGACTTCAACCAGCTTCATCACAGGTACAGGATTCATGAAGTGCATGCCGATCACTTTATCCGGTCGTTTTGTAACTCCGGCAATTTTGGTAATGGAAATAGAAGAAGTATTGGAGGCTAGAATAGCGGAAGAACTAGCATGCAAATCGAGTTGTTGAAAAATTTTTAATTTTAATTCCTGGTTTTCCGTGGCGGCTTCGACAATAAGCTCAGCATCCTGAATACCATCTTGCATTATCTTATGTGTTGTTATATTTCCAAGGGTTTGGGTTTTTATGTCTTCTGATATCAGGCCTTTTTCTACTTGTCGCGTTAAATTTTTCCGGATAGTAATCACTGCTTTGTCCAGTGCTGCTTCAGAAATATCAACGAGAGAAACTTTGAAACCATGCTGCGCAAAAACGTGAGCAATCCCATTCCCCATCGTTCCAGATCCCACAACGGCAATATTTTTCATGACTCGTTTATTTTAAACCAGTACAAATATAAATGTTTAACAGGAATTTTTAATAAGAAGTGAAGACAGGATACTCAAAGCTCAATAACACACTGACCCACCAGTATCGCACAACTGATTGCTCATTACTCATTACTCATTGCTCATTGCATATTACTCCCTCCTAAGATGCGGTAGTGCCTTCTCATTTTGCTCACGCATGCTTAATTTAAAAATGTCAGTAGGGATGAGACATAGTACGGCCTTTTTATTAAAGATTGCAATGGGAGCTTTAAGGAGCTGAGGATTGTGCATGACAACATCGAGCCATCCATTCATTGTATAGGTGTTACCGGCAACTTTAGCACTATATTCCGGATGGGATTCATCCAGCAAATCCTTAGGAGCTAAGCCAAGAAGATTCAACACTTCTTTCCAATAGGTTGGGCCTAACTTTTCACACAACGTATTTACTTCGTTAATATGACTGTTAATGCTGCATGCAATTGCTTTAGTCTGTTTGCCCTTACTTGTATGGGGATCGTAAAGCAGGAAAAGTTCATTGGGATGGAACTGCATAGGTGAAGGGATTAGGTTAAAGGAAGTTACCTAAAATTTAATCCAATTTCAAACGTGTTCGGGATTGAAGGTTTTCAAGACAGCGTTGGCGCCAACCCCAATTTTCAAATTGCCGCAAAACCAGAAGATCGACATTATTCGAATGCCCCAATGTCGAACGCCCAATGTCGAATGTCGAATTTCGAAGGGGCACATTTTATCCTCGTGTGACGGAATATTCTGCTGACCGTTATTGGTCACCGCATTTCCTTTCGTCATTCGAAATTCGACATTCAAAATTCGACATTCGACTTTATTTCTCCAGGAATCTCCCCCCTACTCTCCTTCACTCCACCCCAACCTCCTTCGCCAACCCGGTTGCATTAAACCGAACTACAAGTTTTTTAGGATTTTCCGAATGAGAAGCCGCACATGCTTTGGACGGTTGTACAAAGTAGTAATAGAATTTTTGATTTCTTTTGTACAATTCGTTTTCATCCGGCTTACCAAGAAGCGAGATTATTTCTTGTTCGCTTAGTCCAATCAATTTTTCTTTTTGCCTTTCCAACGAACCAAACATCGGATCCCGTTTCCCGGAACAGGCACGTTTGTCATCTTTCCATGCTTGAAGATCTATTTCTTCAAAGGTGGGGAGAGGCTTGCCGCATGAAAATAAAATGACGGTGAGTAATACGGGCTTAAGCCATCTGGACGTAAACATTCTTTTTTTGAATAGTGTAAAACCAAGTAAAGGATAGTATGAAATAGACGCCGGCTATTAAGTAAAATTCAGCAGCCCATTCATTCAGAAAACTAAGGATGGCTAGCAGTGCCGGATAAACAATAATCCTAATCCATTCAGAGTATTTAGCCCAGGGACGTTGCTCGAATAGTACACCGCTGTTAACGACCACTAAACAGACCAGGCCCGTAATAAAGGCTTGTTCAGTAAGGGTGAACTTATCAGCATTGTTTAAAAAAATTGCTGTTCCCATCAAACATAAAACGTATTGAAAAAGCACGTACAAGTTCAGCGACATAGGAGCCGGAGTATGATACTTCTTGTAAGAAAGTTTATCAACTTCTTGGGCGGGCCGATATCCTCCCAAATAGTCGGGGAGCCACCCCGGTTTTTTAAACAGGTATTTCACCTTGTCGCTGTACGACGGAATACGTTTCAAATCTTTTCCCATTTCAATGTAGTGGCTCACATTTGCATATACAGCATTCCAGCTGTTGATGGGTTTTGTTATGCCGTAGGTTGGCTTCTCCTCTTCTTGCTGAAAGGTTCCAAACATTTTATCCCAAATAATCAAAGCGCCAGCATGATTCTTATCGATATACTTCGGATCCCGGCCATGATGAACCCGATGATGAGAGGGTGTGTTGAAAATAGACTCGAACCAACCCATCTTCCCAATAGTTTCAGTGTGAATCCAAAATTGATAAAGTGTGTTAAGTGCCGATATCAAAGCAAAATCCAATGTCTGGAATCCCAGTAACGCGATGGGTAGATTAAATGAGAACGTCCAAACAAGCTGTAGGGAGCTTTGCCTCAGCGCCACGGAAAGATTATAATCCTCACTTTGATGATGTACCACATGGCCGCCCCAAAATAGATTAACTTCATGACTCATCCGGTGAGCCCAGTAATACGCGAAATCAACAAGAAGAAAGAGCGCCACCCAATACCACCATGTTTTATTATCAAGGGTAAAAAAAGCAAAGTTTGTGTACAACATTTCATAGATGCCGATGACAAAAATTTTTAAAAACAACCCAGATAGCTGTGAGGTAATTCCGCAGCTCATGTTAGCGATCGCATCTGGCAGCCTGTAAAGTTCTTTATGAGTGAATCGTTCTATCAGCAACTCGATACCGATAAGGATAAAAAAAATAGGAATTGATAAAACGATCGGATTAAAGTTCAACTGATTTATCGTTTACTTTGCAGCAAATTTACAAACATGGCTTTAAAACTTCTTAAGGGTGTATGGTTTCTTTCCATGTTCGTGGCGCTGACTGTCTTGCTATATAGCTATGCAGGGCTACCTCAAACTGTGGTGGTCCAGGAACAGGATGGGAGCCCCGTATCCGTCAGCAACGACGCTTTCTTCTATATTATAATGTCGCTCCTGGTGATTACCAATGTTCTGACCTACATTATGACAAAACTTTTAAAAGAGGCTAAAGATTTCCGGGCTTGGTTTTATGGTTTGATTGCTACCATCAATCTTTTCTTTATAACCGGGATGAACATGATTTCACTGTACAACAGCGGGGAAAGATTTGCCTATGGGCGTATTGAATTTATTATTTATGCCAGCTTGGGGTTCGTTATTGTTTGGGCTTCTTTATGGCCAGTATTTGCATTGTTTAAGAGACTAAAGGCTAAACCATCGATTTGAGTAAACTTTTACTACTAGTTGATAATGACGTCTTTATACGAGTTTATCTAATAAATTTTTGTAATTAGAAATTTTCAGGAATCACTTGATGTGATTTCAAAAATTGTTTTATTAGGCCGCGAAATGATTTTTTCTTAGTCCGGGAGGGCTTTATAAAATCCCTCCCGGACTTAACTAACCTATTTTTTTGACTTTATAAAATGGATTGTTTGTCCTTTCATTTCTTTAATTAATTCCGGATACGTGTATGGGGAAATCTGAAAAGCCTTCGGCTATGTTTGAATATAATGAATCCAGTATCAAGTCGCTGGACTGGCGTGAGCATATTCGCCTTAGACCGGGAATGTACATCGGTAAATTGGGGGATGGTTCGTCCAAAGACGATGGCATTTATGTGATGGTGAAAGAGGTGATGGACAATTGTATCGACGAGCATATGATGGGCTATGGTCGAACCATCGATGTAAAGATCAGTGAGTCGAAAGTTGTTGTTCGCGATTATGGCCGAGGGATCCCGCTGGGAAAAGTGGTTGATGTCGTTTCAAAAATCAACACGGGTGCAAAGTACGATTCGGGGGCCTTCCAAAAGTCGGTGGGTTTGAATGGGGTGGGAACGAAAGCAGTGAATGCACTTTCTAATTATTTCAAAGTCCAAGCTTTTCGCGAGGGTCAAACAAAGCTCGCTGAGTTCAAGAAAGGGGTGTTGGTAAGCGATCCGAAAATGTCTAAGAGCGATGAGAAGAATGGAACGCTCGTAGAGTTTGAGCCTGATAACACCATGTTCAAAAATTACCACTTCATTCCGGAATACCTGGATGATCTGATGTGGAATTATGCCTTCCTCAATGCGGGACTTATCATCCATTGCAACGGCAAAAAGTTTTATTCCAAGGAAGGATTGCTTGACCTCCTCAAACAGAAAGTAGATGCGGAAGAGTTGCGTTACCCGGTCATTCAGTTCAAAGGAAAGGATATTGAAATAGCGCTTACGCATGGCAATCAATACGGAGAAGAGTATTATTCTTTTGTAAATGGTCAGAACACCACACAAGGAGGTACTCATTTAGCTGCCTTTAGGGAAGGTGTTGTAAAAGGTGTTCGTGATTTCTATAAGACAGATTTTGATTTTTCAGATATACGAGCCTCTATCATAGCAGCCGTAGCCGTGAGGATTCAGGAGCCGGTATTCGAATCGCAGACCAAAACGAAATTAGGTTCGATCCTGATGGCTCCGGATGGTGTTCCAGTGAAGAATTATGTAGTGGATTTTGTATCCAAGGAACTCGAGATCTACCTGAACCAGCACAAGGAAACTGCCGACGCACTAAAAAAACGGATACAGCAATCTGAACGTGAACGCAAAGAAATTGCGGGCATAAAAAAACTGGCGAATGAACGGGCTAAAAAAGCAAATCTTCATAACCGTAAGCTGCGTGATTGCCGCTTTCATTTTGATGATGGGAAATCAACACGGGGGCTAGAGACAGTCATATTCATTACCGAAGGAGATTCGGCCAGCGGTTCGATTACAAAGTCGCGGGATGTCGAGACTCAGGCTGTGTTCAGCTTGCGTGGTAAGCCGTTGAATTGCTATGGACTTACCAAAAAAGTAGTTTATGAAAATGAAGAATTTAACCTCCTTCAACATGCCTTAAATATAGAAGATGGAATCGAAGGGTTGCGTTATAATAAAGTGATCATTGCTACCGATGCCGATGTGGATGGAATGCATATCCGTCTATTACTAATGACTTTCTTTCTGCAATTCTTTCATGAGTTGGTAAAGGCTGGACACGTCTTCATCCTGGAAACTCCGCTTTTCAGGGTACGAAACAAGAAGGAAACTATCTACTGTTACAGCGATGAAGAAAAGCAGGCGGCGATGAAGAAGATCGGGAACAAACCTGAGATTACCCGTTTCAAAGGGTTGGGAGAAATTTCTCCGGAAGAGTTTGGCGGATTTATCGGCGAAAATATCAGACTGCAACCTGTAATCCTTCAAAAGGAAGGTCATCTTCAAAAATTATTGGAGTTCTATATGGGAAAGAATACACCCGATCGCCAGGAGTTTATCATCGACAACCTGCGCGTCGAACTGGATATCGTTGAGAATGAAGAAATAGTAGAAGAACAGGAACAATAGCATCTGCATTTCTTAGCGCCTTAGCGGTGAAGTATTTTTAACCGCAAAGGCGCTAAGACGCAAAGAAATACAGAAGAATACAAGTATTAATTGAAGTCTGCCTTTAGAAAGCTGGAAACATGAGTAAGAAAAAAAATATCCCGAAAGCAAAGGAAGTACCGGACGAATCGAACAGCACCAATGGCAAAGGAACCGAAGGCGACGTAGTGCATACCATTGCCATCGATGGTCTTTACCAAAACTGGTTTCTCGACTATGCCTCGTATGTAATTTTAGAACGTGCAGTTCCTCGAATTGAAGACGGATTGAAGCCAGTTCAGCGAAGGATCATGCACTCGCTTAAGGAAATGGACGATGGTCGCTTCAATAAAGTGGCAAACGTAATAGGCAATACAATGCAGTACCATCCGCATGGAGATGCAGCGATCGGGGAAGCGATGGTCAACATTGGACAAAAGGATTTACTCATTGAAACACAAGGTAACTGGGGAGATGTACGCACAGGAGATAGTGCTGCGGCAGCTCGATATATTGAAGCTCGCCTATCTAAGTTTGCGTTGGATGTCGTGTATAATCCACAAACAACGGAGTGGCAACTAACATACGATGGGAGAAAAAAAGAACCCGTTACACTGCCCGTAAAATTCCCGTTGCTGCTGGCTCAAGGTGTTGAAGGTATCGCCGTCGGTTTATCTACTAAGATCCTTCCGCATAATTTCTGTGAGCTTATCAAAGCATCGATCGATATATTGAAAGACAAGAAGCCAAAGATCTATCCTGACTTTCCAACGGGTGGTACGGCTGACTTCTCTGAATACAACAATGGGCTGAGAGGAGGCAAAATTAAAGTCAGAGCAAAGATTGAGATAGTTGATAAAAAAACCCTGGCAATCAAAGAGATACCGTTCTCCACTACAACTACTTCTTTGATTGAATCAATCGTCAAAGCAAGTGAGAAAGGCCAGATCAAAGTAAAGCAGGTAATTGATAATACAGCGAAAGATGTAGAGATTCAGATACTGCTTCAACCAGGCCAATCCCCGGAAATTGCTATTGATGCCCTGTTCGCTTTTACAGATTGTCAGATCAGTATTTCGCCAAACTCTTGTGTCATCGTTGCAGATAAACCAAGCTTTCTTCCTGTCAACGAAATCTTAAAGTACAATACCCAGCAAACCGTTGACCTTCTAAAGAGTGAGCTCGAAATCAGGCGTAACGAGCTGAAAGAGAAAATCCTTTTTTCGTCTCTTGAGAAGATCTTTATTGAAAATAGAATCTATCGCGACATCGAAGAAGCCGAAAGCTGGGAAGAAGTTATCAGCAGGATAGACAAAGGATTAAAGCCACATAAAAAGAAGTTCTATCGTGAAATCACAACAGATGATATCGTAAGGCTTACCGAGATTAGGATCAAGCGTATTTCAAAATTTGATTCTTTTAAGGCGAATGAACAATTGCGCGATCTTGAAAAGGAGCTGAAGGAGACCGAACATCATCTGAAGAATCTTACCGACTATGCGATCGCTTATTATCAAAAATTGCTGGATAAGTATGGTAAAGGTCGTGAACGTAAAACCGAGATCAAGAGCTTCCAGTCAGTCACGGCAACTGAGGTAATCGCTCATAATCAAAAACTCTATGTAAACCGGACCGACGGCTTTATTGGCTATGGACTGAAAAAAGATGAATTGATCTGCGACTGTTCTGAACTTGATGATGTTATCGCGATCCGGAAAGACGGTAAGGCATACGTTGCTCGCATCCAGGAAAAAGTCTTTGTGGGAAAAGATATTTTATATGTAGGCATCTGGAAAAAAGGAGATGACCGGAGAATTTACAATGTCATTTATACCGACGCAAAATCGGGTAAAGGATTTGCCAAGAGGTTTACCATGCCCGGTGTAATACGCGACAAGGAATATGACCTCACTCAGGGCCATCCAAATTCTAAAATTCATTACGTAAGCGGCAACCCAAATGGGGAAGCTGAAATCGTGGAGGTTAAGCTATCGCAGTCCAGTACGGCCCGTAAGAAGGTATTTGAATTTGATTTCGCGGAACTTGAGATCAAAGGAAGGGGTGCGCGTGGAAATACGATCACAAAATACCCGATACGTAAAGTGGATTTCTTACAGGCTGGATCGTCAACCTTAAGCAAGCTTGATCTGTGGTATGATGCCGACAGTGGACGTTTGAATAAAGACAAACGAGGCCGGTACTTGGGTAAGTTTGATGCGGATGATCAACTGATAGCTTTCATGCGAAATGGTTCATACAAAATCACAAGTTATGATCTAACCAACCGCTATGAGCCTGAGAAAACATTGTGGGTTGAAAAGTTCAATCCGGCGAAACCGATCTCCGCTATCTATGTCGATGGGGACAGCAAGCAATACATGGTGAAACGTTTTTTGGTGGAGACAAGCACAGCCGACAAAGAATTTGGTTTTATATCCGAAACGATCGGGTCCCGTTTGGTGGTTGCAACAACATCTGAAGCACCGGAAGTTGAGCTGGAGGTTGTAAAGGGAAAAGATAAAGAAAAGAGCACCGAGGTTATCAACCTGGAAGATGTTATCGATGTAAAAGGGTGGAAAGCCCTCGGCAATAAATTGTCACAATATAAGGTTACGAAAGTAACACTTATTCTGGATCAGGATGAGGCAGGCCCCGAAGAAGAATCCATCGAGCCAATCGAGGCGACCGAAACCGAAAAAGGTTCTCTGTCGCCAAAAAAAAAAGAACATCAGGAGGACCAGCAGCCCGAACAAAACCAGTGGCAAGAAAAGGGGGAGCAAGCAAGCCTCTTCGAGGAGCAGCCAAAGCAAAGTCAGCAAGTCCAGCAAAAAAATCAGTCCCAGCCAAAAGTCAAAGGCGAACAGCAAAGCCTCTTCGGGGAAAGTCCGCAAAGCGAAAAAAGTGAAGAAGCGCTGACTAAACCTTCTGGAACGGGCAACAAGGAAACGGAAAGAGCCAATTTGCCTCCTAAACCCACGAAGCCGGGAAGCGGCAAGGAATTTGGTGTAGGAGAAACGATTGACTTAGATATATAGCATGTAGTGTCTGTACATAAAGATAAGTTTCACGCTAAGAGCGCAAAGGTCGCAGAAGGTATTTTTTTTGCGGCCTTTGCGGATTGAGCTTCGCGTACTTTGCGTGAAATTTTTTTCGCTCCTCGTTAGACAGACGCTATGTAGTAAAACATATAACTTAGTCTTAAAATTGTAGCATGAAAAAGATAATAACATTTGTTTTATTCTATAGTCTGGTGGTCGGGTTTAGTTATGCACAGGAAGAAATTCTTGCTGAAGGAAAAATTACTGATTCCCGAACCAGCAAAGGAATAAAAGCTAACGTACGGTATAGCAGCATTCCAACGGGAAGCATATTTGGACGTTTTAGCGATAGTACTTTTTCCTTTCCTATTTTCGGGACTGCCAAATATCAGATTACTGCAGAAGCGGAAGGTTATAATCCACGTACTGTAATAGTAGATCCAAAAGATATTGATTCCAATAAAAAAGTACAACGCGACATTGTCTTAACACCTTCTGGTCAGACGATGCGCCTTCAACATTTAATTTTCTCACAAGGCAAAGCCAACATCGATCCGAAATCATTTGGTGAATTGGATGAAGTGGCTCAGATGATGAAAGAAAATTCCAAAATGGTCATTCAGCTGGAGGGGCATACCGACAATCAGGGAAGCGCTAAAGCCAACATGAAACTTTCCGAAGAAAGGGTGGAGGCTGTAAAAAGGTATTTGGTTTCAAAGGGAATTGGGAAAGATCGGGTAAAAACGAAAGCCATGGGTGGAAGCGAGCCCCTCTCAAACGAAATGACACAACAGGCCAGAGCGTCTAACCGAAGAGTTGAGATGCGGATTTTGAAGGATTGACATTCAAAGGATGCTTAAGTACGCGATAAGCAATCAATGTCGTTTAATTAGTTGTCTGTATTCCAAAGGCCTAATCTCCCACGGCCCTTTAGATTTAAATCATCATTAAAAGTAAAGAATCTACTATTACTACAATTTTTCTTTTTTGGTTCTTTTTTCTTTTTGTGAATGGTGTGAATTTGTGGATAACGCTAACACTGACTGAGGCGAATTAACCGCGGCCTTAGGCTTAAGACCTATCCACCGATTCAATCCTCAGTCAGTTTTATAAACAAGCATCAAATAGAAATTTAGGCTCGAGACCTATTATCAAGGGTTTGATTGTGTTTAGAGTGTTAGCGGATACAGTATCAATGTAACAGAACAAATTTATGGAAACAGTTTACTTTTTAGGAATCGACATCTCAAAAAAAACGTTTCAGACAGGTTTAACACTGGATGGAATTAACATGGTTGAAAAGGAAGTTGAAAATGAACCTAGGGCGATCAAACTTTACTTTCAAGGATTAAAGGAAAAATTCAGATTTTCTAATCATCAACTGATTGTTTGCCTTGAGCACACAGGAATCTATGGCTTACCCTTATTGCATTATTTGACAAAGAATAAAATTAAAGTCTGCGTAGAACCGGCTTTACAAATCAAACAATCACAAGGTATGACTAGAGGTAAAAGCGACTTGGTAGATGCCAGGCGAATCGCTCAATATGCTTACAAAAACCGTCATGAGCTTAGATTTTGGGCACCTCAGCGGACTTCTATTCAAAAACTACAAGCTTTGCTTGTGCTTCGTGAAAGGCTTGTTAAGATTAAAGGTCAAATCGAAAGACCTGTCAACGAAACACGGGAGTTTATTGAAGAATCGATCCAAAGAATTATTCTCAGGAGCTGTCAAAATTCCATTAATGCACTGACCAAAGACATCATCAAAGTTGAAAAGAAATTCAGAAGCTTGTTGAAAAGGATTCCCAGGTCAAGGAGCAGTTTCAATGGGCTGTGTCAGTACCTGGAATAGGGAAAATTACGGCATTGAATATCATTATATCTTCAGGCGAGTTTCAAAGAATCTCGGAGACTAAGAAATTTGCGTGCTACGCAGGAGTTGCTCCTTTTGAGCATACCTCAGGAAGTTCGATAAGAGGTAAGACCAGGATTTCAAAAATTGCAAACATGACTTTAAAGAAACTCCTACACCTAGCTGCAATGTCCGCCATTCAATGCTCCCCAGAATTAAAAGCATTTTATCAACGAAAAGTGGCAGCAGGTAAAAATAAAATGAGCGTAATTAATGCTGTGCGTAATAAGTTGATAAGTAGGGTTTTTTCGTGCGTAAAAGACAAGCGGATGTATCAAAAAGATTATAAACATGCGCTTGTTTAAACCATAGAAATCCTTAACTAAATGACATTGGATAAGCAGTGATCATTTCAATGTCAGCAACTTTAAGCAAACCGGTGAAGGAACATTAATCGGTTTACCAACCGCCGTAAGCTTTCCCGTTTTTTGATTGATCAGAAAAAGATTGATAGTATCTGTGTCTTGATTGGCCACAAAAAGATATTCTCCCTTGGGATCTACCAAAAAATTTCGTGGAGTTTTGCCACCCGTGTCCTGGTGACCTGTTAAAGTGATTTTCCCATCTTTTGAAATGCTGTAGATACTGATCGTGTTAGCTCCCCTGTTAGATAGGTACAAATATTTCCCGGATACATCGGTATGGATATCAGCACTTGAATTTTTTTCTGTAAAGTTTGCTGGCAAAGATCTCACCGTATCCTGAAGAATGGTAAGAGCTCCGGACAATTTATCTACCGAGAAAACAGCTACGGTAGAAGTTAGCTCTTCGGCCAGATAAGCAAAATCTCCCGATGGATGGAACGCTAAGTGCCGTGGTCCGGCACCAGGCGCCACCCTCGCTTCGGACATGCTGGCATTGTGAAGAGTACCATCTTCTGCATTAAATTCGTAGATGTAAATTTTGTCGGTTCCCAGATCGACCACATACACAAATTTATTATCCGGAGACATGACAGCGGCGTGAATATGGGGACCTTCCTGGCGCTCGTTAACTAGACCTCGCCCGCTATATTTTTTTGCATCTGAGGGACTTCCGATCAAACCGTCTTTGAAAAGTGAAAGTACGGCGAGTGTTCCTTCGCTATAATGCGCCACAAAAATAAACTTCCCGTTTTTATCTATGCTCACATAACAGGGTCCGTCACCATACGAAGATCGGTGATTTAGTCCGCTTAGCCGACCCGTTTTTTTATCTATGCCGTAAGCACTTACCGAACCTCCATGGTCTGTCGTATCAGCTTTTCCGCGATTAACTGAATAAAGAAAATTTCCGGTCGGATGGATCTCTAGATAAGAGGGGCTTTCCAAGCTGGGCACCGTTTGGAGAAGCGTCAGTGTACGTTTTGCCCTGTTAAATGTATAAGCATAAATTCCTTGGCTTCCTCGTACCGAAAAGGTACCAACATAAAGTATTTCTTTTTTAGGTTGTGCTTCTGTCTGAAAGACGCAGAGAATGTAAAAAAATAGCAGAATAACTTTTTTCATGGTGGTGATTTTTCTGTTGACGTTCTTCGCTTGGTTTTTCGCAAGTCGTTCGATCGTCGGCTACCTGAAACAAGATAAGCATTTACAGGGACCGCCTGAAGTTCTGAGTCAATTTCGTTTAAAGCCCAGTCTCAACTTGGTGACCTGGTTGACGAAAGATCAGGCCGTCTTATTATTTTCGCGTTAAAGCGCTTTGAGATACTTCCCATTCCTTCCAATACCGGCGCAGGGTATTTAAGTCCTCCTTCAGGCAAGGATAATGTTGAGAAAACGAGGGAAGCATGGGGAATTTTCCGGATACAAGATGAGAGGAAGTCAATCCCCCCGTCCATTCAAAATGCCCCGGATCGTAAGGATTTCTCCATCTTCCGCCCCAGCGAAGTCCTAGTCGCTCACCTATAACTCCAATTTTTTTCCACAGTGCAGCGTTATCCCATACAGCAACCGATTTCACCATAGGGACTACGTCGATAGCGAGACCATATTGGTGTTTTGATTGACCGGCTCGAGAACTCGTGTATTTCTTGCCCATCGTACTATACTCGTGTTGCTTAGCGTGGGTGCGATAGGTTTCTACAACAGCCAATTCGATGCCCCTCGCTTTACAGAGTTTAATCAGTTTTACAATTTGATCCCGAAAGAATGGATGTAAGGATGTTAAATCATTAATCATCGGCAAAGAACCCCGGTCTTTACCAAACGCATAATTTTCAACCGAGCTCCAGTTTTTCCAGCCGTTCAGAGTATCGAGCTCCATCAAGGCATTAATTTTTTCTTGACCGAATAAAGCGGAGTCTATAGAAATGACTTCTGTTAAAGGTTCTTCGTAATAAAAGTCAACATTTTCACGACAATCAAAAGGTGCAAAAAGTGAATTGAATTGTGCTTGAGTCGTAAGTGAGAGAGGCAATAAAATTATTAAAAGCCCTGACTTCAGGATATTACGCATTTTTCCAAACTTAAATTAAGGGGCAAATATATGTTTTTTTGTCAATTGTATTCTTGCCCAATATCCAAGGCGGGGGAGTTTTTAATTCTTATAAAAAAAGGGGCCAACTTAGATGGCCCCTTGAAGTTTAATTTTGAGTGTCTGTTTTAGTTCCCAATTTATCCATTTGGGCCTGATATCTTTTTTGCACATCTGGATCTGAAGCAAGCGATTTTTTGATTTTGTTAAATTCGCTAGCTCCGACAAAGTCTTTCGCCATCGTCTGAAAGGTCTCCTGAATTTTTGCAGTTCCTTCTTCCTTCAATGTAGAAACCTCCTTTATGAACGTGACTTCTTTCGGAGTTGCTTTTGATTTTTTAAGGGCAGCTTCATCGTCGATAATCTTAGAAAGGTCATTGTAACGAGCCGTGGTCAATTTGACATTGCTTTTTACCTTGACCGTGATAGCTTCTAACAGACTCTCTTTCATATCATTGATCGAATCCATAGTAACAGCATATTTTTCTAACGCTTCATCGCTGATGGCAGAGGAATCGCTTTCACTACTCTGACTGCTTTGATCATTTTGAGTACTATCACTAGTTTGAGTACTATCACTAGACTGAGTAGCCTCATTGCTCTCGGAGGTCTGATCACTTTGGGTAGCTTGATTACTCTGGTTACCCTGCGTGCTGTCACTCTGAGCGTGAACCATTTGTACTCCCAAAATTATTACTAAAAGGATGATTAAGTTTTTCATAATTTAAAATTTGTTAAAAGAAAATAAATCACTGACATACCAATTAAACAGCAGTTTGAACAGAATGTTATGAAAGGTTTACCATTTCAATGAAAGAACTCTTTCATCCGTTTATTATAGTATTCAATCGTTCCCATTTTTATTCTTGTATCATTCGATAAAGAAAATAATTGACCAAGGGAATAGCACGGCCCTATGGCGCCATACAAACGGTTGAATAATAATTCTCTATACATCGTCGAATTTGCGAAAATGAATTTATCGGTATACTTTGGTTAAGGTTTTAAAAACTTTGGCATCATCTTACTCTAGTTATCACATCTTCGGCCTAAATGGATTCTAACAAAACTTTTTTTGGTCACCCCCAAGGTTTGACCACATTATTTTTTACTGAAATGTGGGAGCGTTTTAGCTACTACGGCATGCGGGCTTTGCTCCTTTTGTTTATGGTGGCATCTACGGAAGAGGGAGGAATGGGGTTTGATGATAAAACCGGTGGTGCTATTTATGGTCTTTACACCATGTTTGTTTATTTGCTGGCATTGCCGGGTGGGTGGCTTGCGGACAAATTCTTTGGCTTGAGAAAATCCATTTTTTATGGAGGATGCATTATCGCCATGGGGCATTTTTGTATGGCGTTTCCTTTCACTGAAACTTTTTTTCTTGGCCTTCTCTTGATCGTCACAGGTACCGGATTATTAAAACCAAACATCAGTGGCTTGATCGGAGAACTCTATCCAGCCAATGAGCCAGCACGACGCGATGCCGGATTTTCAATATTTTACATGGGTATCAACATCGGTGCTTTTATCTCGCCTTTTATCACGGGTTACCTGGGCGAAAATGTCAATTGGCATTATGGCTTCGCGGCAGCAGGAGTGGGGATGGTTCTAGGTCTGGTACATTATAAGCTTACGGAAAAAAACTTAGGCGAAGCCGGACTTGAGCCCAGCCGTCTTCCGGATGAAGTTCAACAAAAGAAACGCGAGCGTTCCATCTTGATTGGTTTATGGAGCACGGGAATACTGCTTGCCATTTTTGTCGGACTTTTAATGACCCGGACCATTTCAATTAATCCTGTTCGCTTCGCGCAGGGATCCGGAGTGGTGCTGGTAGCGTGCGCGCTGATCTATTTCATATATGTGTTTGTCGCGGAAAAATTAGAACAGGAGGAGAAGAAAAAAATCGCAGCGATCTTCGTCATTTTTCTCATCTCGACCACCTTCTATGCCGGATTCGAAGGACAAGGTTCGTCATTGAATTTGTTTGCTGAGCGTTACTCCGATATGTTTATTGGAACGTTCGAGATGCCTGCCAGTTGGATGCAGTCTGTACCACCCATATTTGTAGTCATTTTCGTTCCCGTTTTTGCCTGGCTTTGGGTTTGGCTTGCCAAGCGAAATATGAATCCCTCAACACCTGTTAAACTTTCTCTCGGATTGTTTTTTTTAGGACTGGGATATTTGGTGATCATGGTGGCTTCGATGATGGTGATGAAAGGCGAAAAGCCACTTCCAACGTGGCTTACGATTACCTATTTGTTCCTTACGTTTGGCGAAATATGTTTATACCCGATCGGGTTGAGTGTGGTAACAAAGCTTTCGCCGCAGCGGCTGCTTGGCCAGATGATGGGCGTGTTCTTTATGTCACTTGCGCTGGGGAATTTAATAGCCGGATTATTTGCCGGGGAATTTGATGAGCATGCTATCGCTGCTAATCCAAATTTACTGGTGGAACTATTTGGGTTGGTGATGAAAATAAGCATAATCGCCGGGATCATTGTTCTGATTTTGAGCAAACCTATTCGTAAACTGATGGGACATATTAGATAACGTGTACTTACTTAAAGATCCCTTATGGAAGCACCTAAATCCTTCAAGCCTTATATTGCACCCGATCAGCATGTCGCCGAATTTACGGTAAAAGCAATCGTGTTTGGTTCACTTTTTGGCATCTTGTTCGGTTCTTCAACAGTCTATCTTGCCTTAAAGGCGGGCCTTACGGTCACAGCTTCAATTCCCATTGCAGTAATAGCCATTACGTTGGGAAGAAAATTTTTAAAGACCACCATCCTTGAAAATAATATTATCCAAACGACCGGTTCGGCAGGGGAGTCTATCGCAGCAGGTGTAGCCTTTACGTTGCCAGCATTTGTTTTTCTGTCTCCCGGTGAAGGAGGCGTCAGCGTTGGCGAAGACTATTTTAATTACTTAACTATTCTAATTCTTGCAGCCTTCGGGGGAATGCTGGGTACTTTAATGATGATTCCCTTGAGGAGGTCATTAATAGTTAATGAGCATGGAAAGTTGCCTTATCCGGAAGGAACGGCTTGTGCTTCTGTTTTACAAGCAGGTGAGAAGGGAGGAATCTTTGCGTTGACAGCTTTCATGGGTATGGGAGTCGCGATGGGTTATGCAATTCTGCAAAGAGTTTTTCATGTCATTGCTGAAATGCCAACCTTCGTAACGGAAAAAGTAAATAAATTCTGGCCTTCGGCAACCATCAACGGCGAAATAACACCCGAGTATCTTGGAGTAGGTTATATCATCGGACCAAGAATATCAGGAGTGCTCGTTGCTGGTTCTGTGTTAGCGTGGTGGGCGATAATACCATTGCTCAGTACGCTAGTCCCACCGGAAGTTATTGCTACTCAATTAGCGAAAGTAGGATACTTGAAAGATATAAATGTAGCGGGTGGAAAGGGAGACTGGGACCCGGTAAATAAAACTTTTGCCAACTTTTCTACAGCATTATATTTTGCTTACATCCGTCAAATTGGGGCGGGTGCTGTAGCTGCGGGGGGCATGATCACACTCATGAAAACGATTCCCACTATTGTTGATTCTTTCAGAAAAAGCATGGCCTCGCTCTCTGAAAAAAATGTAAAAGGCATTTCCCGCACAGACCATGATCTTTCTTTTAAGGTGGTGATAATTGGAAGTATTGCATTGATATTATTAACTGCCGTTCTTCCGGTAATTCCTGGTGAAGGGTTCTTGCAAAAATTCTTGATCGGCATCCTTGTGGTTGTTTTTGGATTCTTTTTTGTCACTGTTTCAAGTCGAATTGTGGGATTAGTAGGAACAAGTAATAACCCAATATCAGGAATGACGATTGCCACCCTGATGGGTACGTGTTTGATATTCACGAGTGTGGGCTGGTCGGGAAAGTTCTACGAACCTTTAGCAATTGTTGTGGGGGGTATGATCTGTATTGCAGCAGCCAATGCAGGTGGCACATCGCAAGATTTGAAAACCGGATACATTGTCGGAGCGACACCGAGATACCAGCAATTAGCGCTCTTTATAGGGGCTATAGTTTCTTCGATTGCAATCGGCGTTGTTGTACAAGTATTGGATACACCGAGTGAAGCTATGAAAGCTCAGGGAATAATGCACGCAATAGGAACAGAAGACTATCCTGCTCCACAAGCGACGCTTATGGCAACGCTGGCTAAAGGTATTCTTTCATTTAACTTAGATTGGCAGTTTATAATGGTCGGTGTCTTTATAGCGGTAACCCTTGAGTTGTGCGGCATAAAAGCATTAGCCTTCGCCATTGGACTATATTTACCGCTTTCTACCACACTGCCCATTTTTGCCGGAGGTGCTGTCAAAGGTTATATTGACTGGAGAGCTGAAAAGAAAAATGAACGGGTGCAGGATGATGAACTTGGAAGAGGAAGTCTGTTTGCAACTGGACTCATTGCCGGCGGCGCGTTAACCGGTGTCATTGTCGCTATTTTAGCCGTCTTCTTACCAGACATGATGAATGCGGTAAACCTGGAACATTCTCTTGTTGGAGGATTAGGTATTGGGGGCTATCATATTCTGGGAACGCTTTTCTTTATTAGCATGATGATCATGCTTTATCGATTAGCGATAAAAAAAGATTAGGTTGAATCAACCCAATGGCCCGGCTATCCAATGAATTGAATCCGATGAAATATCCGGTTAGTTCTTTTGGTGATTTGAATGGTATGCAAGAACGGTGGCTTACGACATTCAAATAGTTCAACTTCTGCTCGATCGATATCCCAGAAAAATGACTCACTTTCGTACTCGGCAAGGGTCAGCTTTTGCCGGCTTAAATCGAATTCCTGGAAAGTAGCCGCATGACAGTGTGTATCCGCCATATCTCCATGCATTGAGAATGGTAGTGCAGAAAGTGTTTCAAGAAGCAATGCTGGATCAGCCTGGTATTCAAAATAGCTTGAATACAACCCGGTGACATACTTATACTTTAATCCGGTCAAACCGTCTAGTTTTAATGTCTTCACAACTTTAGAAGGAAGCGAATCGTGTATGGAAGTAGAAAGCACGAGAGGTGGTACATAGTCGAGCTTTCCCTCCAGCACAGGCTTCTTACACGCCCCGAGCGCAAAGAGGCCCAGCAATACAACGTGTAATGGGAAGGAAGTAAAAACTTTCATCTCACGCTTTTTCAATATTTAATTCAATGATCTCCTTCAGTGCTTCCAGCGCACGGGTTTCCGTGGCCTCTACTTTCCCGTCAGCTTGAATAATTTCATTCAGATCGTCGTAAAAATTATTTTTTATAACACTATCATCATCACTGAAATGTTTAAAACTGGCTTGAAACAACACTGGAAGTTTTGCTTTATCGAAAGAATTGTATTCCCGTATAGCCGTATATAATTTTTTTTCAATGTCCGCACCTTTGTCTAACAGCCCTTCAATTTTCTTTTTAATGATGGCCATTTCGTTTGGGTCATAATTTTCGTCCGCGCGCGACATGTGTACGTAAAGAAAAAGAACAAAGTCTTTAAAGGAAGCATGAATGACCATATAGGAATGCATTTAAGCAAACGAAAATAACAAAAAAAGGCCTCATCTCGCGATGAAGCCTTTTCATTAATTATATCAACTTCTGGGAAGCGTTTGATATTACATCATTCCGCCCATTCCACCGCCACCGTGTGGCATTGCTGGAGCTGCATTTTCTTCAGGAATTTCAGAAACAACTGCTTCAGTTGTTAACAAAAGACCCGCAATAGATGCGGCATTTTCGAGTGCAAGACGTGATACCTTGGTAGGATCAATAATACCTGCATCGAAGAAGTTTTCGAATTTGTTATCGCGGGCATTATATCCGTAATCCTTCTTGCCATCGCGAACTTTGTTCACAATAACAGAACCTTCCTGACCTGCATTTTCTGCGATCGTTCTCAAAGGAGACTCAAGGGCAAGGCGTACAATGTTTACACCGGTAGCTTGATCTTCATTGGTAACTCCCAGGTCTTGTGGATTTTTAAGAGCTTCAATGGCACGAATGTAAGCCACTCCACCACCAGGAACGATACCTTCCTGAACAGCAGCGCGGGTTGCGTGCAATGCATCATCAACGCGATCTTTCTTTTCTTTCATTTCTACTTCGGTAGCAGCACCTACATACAGGATAGCAACACCACCAGAAAGTTTAGCAAGACGTTCCTGCAATTTTTCTTTATCGTAATCTGAAGTTGTGCTTTCAATTTGTGCTTTG
>CAZAHL010000109.1:0-20259 GCA_964484845.1 uncultured Chryseolinea sp.
GGGGCCACCCGGCCCGGGAGGGGAGCTATGAAATGCGCGAAAACCTATTCTTATCATTCTGTTTATGAAGGTGCCAATGTTGAACACCGAAGTCGAATTTTGAAGGAGTTGACTCTTTGAGCCTTCCCTGCACTAATTCTAAGAAACCTTATCTTTATCCTGTAACCTTTCTTAAAAGGCTCGGTTTCCCCTCTTGAAAACTTTACTGCGATTTGGAAGCACTAACTGACAATGCCTTGATGATCAAGGTTAGAGATGGCCATCTTGATACGTTAGGCTTGTTATTCGCGCGCTATAAAAAACCTTTGTATGGTTTCTTTTATGGATTAAACAAGAACTCTGACTTGAGTGAAGACCTGGTGCAGAATGTTTTTTATCGGATTTTGAAATACCGCTACCTCTTTCGGGGTGATGGAGACTTTAAGACCTGGATGTTTCATATTGCCCGCAACGTAAACCACGATAATTTCCGGAAGAATAAACTCCGGAGAAATGATTCGATAGAAAATTGGCAAGAACGACTATCCACAGAAGAAAATCGCGCAACTGACTTTCAAAAAGAGGAAGAATTACAACTTCTCTCCATGGCCATGGACAAGTTGCCGGAGGACAAAAGAGAAATTCTGCTGCTTAGTAAGTTTCAGGAAAGGAAGTATAAGGAGATCGGAGAAATCATGGGTTGTTCGGAAGGTGCTGTCAAAGTAAAAGTTTTCAGAGCACTACAAGAATTAAAAACAGTGTACGCACAATTGGAAAAACAGGTGTAGTTATGGAAAGTAAAATTCAACAATTGCTGGATAGATATAATTCAGGAAGCACAATGCCTGATGACTTGAAAGAAATTGAGAATCTTTTAGAGACTGGAAAAATTGCATTAGAAAACCTGCAAGGATTTCAACAATTGGAGAATAAAATTTCGATGTTAGAAACACCGGCTCCTTCTCTCAATTTGGACGACAAGTTTTATCAGATGCTGAAGCGGGAAAAAAAAGAGCGTAAATCATTCTCATGGAAACGGTTTTTCTCCTGGCCTGAACTAGCTCCCCGTCTGGCGCTTGCGTCGATAACATTGATCCTGGGTTTAGCGGCAGGCTATATTTTAAGATCGCCTGCAAAGAAGGATGAACAAATTGGAAAACTGGGACAAGAGATCAGTGAGCTTAAGGAGGTGATGATGTTGTCCTTACTTGAGAAAGAATCTGCGACAGATCGTTTGAAAGCCGTTAGTCTCACAGAAGGAATGGACCAGGCAAGCAAAAAAGTGACGGAGGCTTTGATACAAACTTTAAATAATGATGAGAATGTAAATGTCCGTCTCGCTGCCCTTGACGCCTTAAAACCTTACAATAAAGACAGCGGGGTTCGAGAATCCCTGGTTAGATCCATCGCGCTACAGGAGTCACCGTTAGTGCAGGTGGCTTTGGCAGAATTGATGGCGGAACTTCAGGAAAAGTCGGCAGTTAAAGAGTTTCAAAAAATTCTTAAAGACGGTAAAACTCCGTCTGATATAAAGAAAAAAATTAAAGAGAATATTCAAGTCATCTGATGTCAGAACTGCCTCCGCATCTGAGGTTCTTAAAGACTTTCTCTTATAAAATTGGACAGGTTCGGGATTTAAACAAGTAAAAGTATGACACAAAAAATATGGTTGGTATTTGTATTTGGAATAACGATACCGCTTGCGGCTCAAACTCATACAGAGAAAATTTCGAAGGAATTTTCCTTCGAAAAAATAGGTGCTCAAAATACGTTGATCATTGCCAATGTAAATGGAAATATTAAAGTAGAATCGTATGCTGGTGATAAAATCCAAGTTGAGGTCACAAAGAATATTTATGCTAAAACGCAAGAGCGACTAGAAAAAGGTAAAACGGAAATTCAACTAGGGGTGATTGACCTTGCCGATACCATTATCCTCTACGTTGATGGCCTTTGCATGGAGTTCGGGAAGAATAACAATAATAATCAACGTTCAAAGAAACATTCGAACGATAGAAAATGGAGTTATTCCGGTAACAACAATTGTCAGAGTTGTCATGAGACTTATGATTATAAAATGGACTTCACTGTAAAGGTACCTTCATCTATAAACTTAATAACAAACACCATAAACAACGGCGATATCATTGTTGAAAATGTTAAGGGTATAATCTCCGCGAATAATATTAATGGAAGCATCCGGCTTCATAATCTTACACGTGAAGCCGAAGCCACTACGATCAATGGAAATGTAGATATTGAATATGCTCAAAATCCTCAACGTGATTGCCGGTTTTATTCACTTAATGGAGATATCAATGCATCCTTTCAAAAAGGACTTGCTGCCAGTATGAGTTTTGAAAGTTTCAACGGCAGTTTTTATACCAACATTGACCGATTGGAAACGCTTCCGGCCTTTGTAGAAAAAAATAGTGAAAGTAAAGGTGTAAAATATAAAGTAAACAATAACCGGTATAAAATTGGCGCTGGTGGTGCGTTTCTTGATTTTGAAACTTTCAATGGAAATGT
Organism: uncultured Chryseolinea sp.; assembly: GCA_964484845.1. Lineage (GTDB taxonomy): Bacteria > Bacteroidota > Bacteroidia > Cytophagales > Cyclobacteriaceae > Chryseolinea. The sequence continues at coordinate 2,509 of CAZAHL010000109.1, forward strand.
TTACCTGAAAGAAAAAGTAAATTAATAACTGTCAGTCTTTACAATCAAAAAAGATCCGTCAATTGAATCAAAAAAATTAAATCATTAATAGATTATGAAAAAGTGTGTGCAAATATTGGCTCTCGTTTTAATGGTATTCGGAATGCTTCCGGGTACTACAACAAACGCCTCCGCGCAAGAGTCGAATGAGTTTACGGTTCCTTTAAGCGATCCGGGCAAGCGCGGTAAATTAAAAGTCCATATTAATTATGGGTCGGTGACAGTGAAGGGAACTGCTCGAAAAGATATTTTAGTGAAATACTCCTCGGATCAGGATGACGATGATGACGACGACAAAAACAAAACGAAAGACGGCCTTCGAAGAATTGGGGGTGGAGGGATGGATTTGGAAGTTACAGAAAATGGGAACGTAGTGACCGTACGTTCCGGATCATGGAACAATAAATTAAATCTGGAAGTTGAAGTTCCATCGGGTATGGATCTTGATGTCAAAACTCACAACGACGGTAAACTGGCCGTAACGAATATACAGGGCATCATCGAGATGACGGATCACAATGGAGAAATCAGTGCATTAAACGTCTCAGGTTCCGTCGTAGCCTCGACTTACAATGGGGAAATTAAAATTACATTCGATAAAGTTACAGAAGGTGCGCCTATGTCTTTTACTACCTATAATGGAGATGTAGACATTAGCTTCCCAACAACGTTGAAAGCGTCACTGAAATTGAAAACTGAACAGGGAGATATTTATTCTGATTTTGATGTTGATTTTAAAACAAGCCCACCTGTAAAAAAAGAGGATACCAAAGCTGGCGTATATAAGGTGATGATAGATGAATGGAAACGCGGTGAAGTTAACGGCGGCGGTCCTGAGATTACCGTTAAAAATTACAATGGAGATATTTTTATAAGGAAAAACAAGTAAGCGTTATTAGAAACAGGTTTAATGCTGATTGATTCGCCAATGTATTCATTGGCGAATTTTTTTTGCACATTTAATCATTCCCGCATAATTTCAAACTCAACCCTTCGATTCAACTTTCGTTGCTCCTCTGTCTGATCTCCAACAATTGGCTGAGCACTTCCATAACCATGGGCATCGATGCGCGCCGCGGCAATTTTAAATTGGTAGATAAGGTATGCCTTAATCGCATCTGCACGCGCTTGAGAAAGACGTAAGTTAGAATCCTCTTTTCCTTGCGAATCCGTATGTCCTGAAATATTAAGTTTAAATTTTGGGTGATCGATCAAAAAATTTGCCAGCCTATCCAAATCTTTATGCATGGAAGGTAGTATGTCAGCTTTGCCATTTTCAAACTCCAATGACTCAAAAGCGATTCTACTTTCAATGGGCTCAGCTTCACGGTTCATCTCCGTATCCCCGTCCATAAAAAACAATTCTTCGATACGGAAAAAATCATCGCCTTGGATGATAAGAAGGTAGTTGCGTTTATTTATTAAATTGAAGTCAAAAGATCCATCTTCTCGAAGAAATTTTGGAGCTACTTCAACTCCTTTGTCCAGGTCAATAATGGATACAATACCCTTGAAAGGTTTCTTTGTTTCCGAATTTATTAAGGAGCCTTTTACTCTTGCTACCGCTTCAGGCTGCGCCTCCATGGGAACAGGAAATGAATGAAGGTCAAGATTTTCAATGTCATTTTCAGCAGAACTTGCATAGTAAAGGCGGTTAGACTCAGAGTCGATGGTGAAATAATATTCACTACCTATACCGTTAACAAGGGGTCCGATATTTTTAGGTTCATTCCAGTTTTGACCTCCCGTGTAAGCTTTATAAATGTCAAAGTCCCCGAAGCTTAACGGCTGCCCGTTTGAACTAAAATAAAACACATTAAATTTATGATGAAAGAACGGACTTACTTCAAATCCACGCGTATTGATAATTGGCCCCATATTCAAGGCCTTTTGCCATTTCCCATCGTGCCCTTTCGTGGAAAAGTAAATATCAGAATATCCAAAACCCCCAAGGCGATCAGAAGCAAAAAAAAGGGTATCACCCGAATGTGAAAGGGATGGTTGTGAATCCCATCCTTTCGTATTTATCATTGGGCCGAGGTTTCGAATGTCTCCCCAAACGCTATCTTCGCTTAGGTATGCAACAAAGATGTCACAGCTTCCATAGGAATCCGGTGAATTGCACCGGGCAAAATATAATTGCCTTCCGTCCTTGCTCAAACATGCAGAGCCCTCGTTGTAGGCTGAATTTATATTTTTAAATTCCTCCGCGAATCCCCAGGTGCTGTCGTACTTTAATGTGTAAAACAGGTCCTCGTTATAGTTTTTGTTAAGGGGATCCTTGTGCGAATTGCGCTTGGAAGTAAATAGTAAAACGTTATCAACGTTTCCGATGGTTGCGCCGTAATCCGCTTTATTGGAATTAATGGTTTCGCCCATGTTGAGGAGCACGCCCTGAGGCGGTCTCAACGTATCAATTTCCTTTCTATAAGCAACAAGCTCATAGTATTGTTTCAGCGGCACATAAGGATCATTTTCTTGTTTAGTAAGGGTGTCGAATTCGCTCCTCACTTTTTTTCCGTCAATGGTTTGGGCTGAATGTTTTAGTACGAGTTTATAAAGTAATACGGCTTCGCCTGGTGGTCCAAGCTTTTGAGAAAGCCGCGCTAGGTCCCAAAGCAACTGGGTATCTCTTGAAAAATTTTCCGGCCCGAAATTTTTAACATAAGCTTTTAAATCTGCATACTCCTGCTCAACATCTCCTGCCGACCCAAGTACTTTGGCCCTGTGTAATTGCGCTTCGTTATAGTAATATTTGATTTTATGGATATTTGGAAAAACAAAAATGTCAGATTGACTGTAGCTTGTCAGGCTATCGTCCAACTGAATTATTCCACCCTTTTTAAAATTCTTTCGTGGCTTCTGAGCCATCAAAGAAGAATGAACCAATAGCCAAAAGAGCGTGATAAAGATTAAAAAGTAGGTTTTCACCAGACCTTTGTTGGTTAAAAAATAAGGCAATTGGATAAAGTTGATACAATTTTGTTTCTTTTACAACTCTGTTGGCACTACTATTGTCTTTAGCACGTCTGATATACGTTAAAACGTCTTAAGCAAAGGTTGTGTCAATTTGACACTCGAGAATATGTTTAAAACAATGCCCATACAGCTTGTGCAGGAAGAGTCAGATGATCTTATTCAGCTGATAAATCCGGAACAAGATTCGGATTTAAAGCCTGAAGATCTACCCGGCGAACTCTCCATTCTTCCAATCAAGAACACGGTTCTATTTCCGGGTGTAGTGATCCCCATTACGGTGGGGAGACAGAAGTCAATCAAACTGGTAAAGAAAGCATATCAGGGCAATCGCATCATTGGGGTAGTTGCTCAAAAAAACCCATTGGCAGAAGAGCCGACGGTTGATGATTTATACAGGACAGGAACGGTTGCCCGAATAATAAAAATGCTTGTGCTTCCGGATGGAAATACAACCATTATCATTCAAGGAAAAAATCGCTTCTCTATTAAAGAGTTTGTTCAAGAAGAGCCTTATCTCACTGCGCGGATTGAACTTCAGCCCGAACCTATGCTAAACGCAAACGGGAAAGAAGCCAAGGCCCTGGTGCAGTCGCTGAAGGATGCAGCATCAAAAATTCTAAAACTCAACCCGGAAATACCACTGGAAGCCCAGGTTGCCTTGGATAATATTTCCAGTATGTCGTTTCTCGTTAATTTCCTTTCGTCAAATCTTAATGTGGAGGTTTCTGATAAACAGAAGATTCTGGAAACCAAAAATATAATCGATCGAAGTACGCTGCTGTTACAATACATGCTCAAAGACATTCAAATGTTGGAGATTAAGCATGAGATACAACGCAAGGTACATACGGACATCGATCAACAGCAACGCGATTATTTTTTGCGTCAGCAGATAAAGGTTTTACAAGACGAATTAGGCTTCGATGGACCGGACAAAGAAGTAGAAAAATTCCGGAAGCGTGCTGAAAGTAAAAAGTGGCCGAAACCGGTGGCTGATCATTTTAATAAAGAGTTGGACAAACTATTGAGAATTAACCCCATGGCTGCTGAATATCCAGTGGCAATGAATTATGTGGAGTTTATGCTCGATTTGCCATGGGCCGATTATACGGTAGATGATTTTGATCTTAAACGCGCTAAGAAGATACTGGATCACGATCACTTCGGGTTGACAAAAGTTAAGACCCGAATATTGGAATACCTGGCCGTTCTCAAATTAAAGAAAGATATGAAAGGGCCGATCCTATGTCTATACGGACCTCCAGGTGTCGGTAAAACTTCGTTGGGCCGTTCTATCGCAAAGGCGCTTCAACGCAAATATATTCGTATGTCGCTGGGTGGCGTTCACGACGAAGCAGAAATTCGCGGCCATCGGAAAACCTATGTTGGTGCTATGCCAGGAAAAATTTTACAGAATATTAAAAAATCACAATCATCTAATCCTGTTTTTATTCTGGATGAAATCGATAAAATAAGATCTGATTTTCGGGGGGATCCCTCTTCAGCCATGCTGGAAGTACTCGACCCGGAACAAAATAATTCTTTCGGGGACAATTACCTGGAGGTGGATTATGATTTATCGAAGGTGCTTTTTATAGCAACTGCCAATTCGCTTGACACGATACATCCGGCATTGCGCGACAGAATGGAGATCATTGAAGTGACGGGATACACCCTGGAGGAAAAAGTTGAGATTGCTGTCAAACATTTGGTTCCGAAACAACTGAAGGAGCACGGGTTGAAAACTTCACAGGTTAAGATCTCAAAAGCGGCCCTTGCAAAATTGATAGACAGTTACACCCGCGAGTCTGGTGTAAGAAATCTGGAGCGTAAAATCGGAACGTTGGTACGAAGCATCGCAAAATCTGTGGCGTTGGAAGAACCATTTGATAAAATGGTAACTGAACAAACAGTCCGCAAGGTTTTGGGGGCTGAAATTTTTGATGAAGAGCTTTATCAAGGTAACGAAATCGCAGGTGTGGTTACAGGCTTAGCCTGGACTCAAGTTGGCGGGGAGATATTATTTGTAGAATCAAGTCTAAGCAGAGGTAAAGGAGCGCTAACAATTTCCGGTCAATTGGGCGATGTGATGAAGGAATCTGCTATGGCGGCGTTATCGCATTTAAAATCAAACGCTGATCCACTGGGAATAGATCATAGAGTTTTTCAACAATACGACTTGCACATTCACGTTCCGGCAGGTGCCGTACCAAAGGACGGTCCTTCGGCAGGTATTACGATGTTTACCTCGTTGGCTTCTATCTACACGCAACGTAAAATTAAAGCAAGTGTAGCAATGACTGGTGAAATCACGCTTCGGGGTAAGGTATTGCCAGTGGGTGGTGTAAAAGAAAAAATTCTGGCTGCAAAACGAAGCGGCATAAAAGAGATCGTTTTGAGCGCTAAAAATAAACGCGACATCGATGAAATCGAAAAGCATTATCTCAAAGGGTTAATCTTTCACTATGTTGATTCTGTAGACGAGGTCCTTAAAGTCGCACTGATGAAAGACAAAGTAAAACAACAAATGAAATTTACTTTTTCTGACGTTAAGGCGTCTGTGTAAATAGTGTCAGCCTATAAAGGCGGCTTCACGCAAAGAAAGAATTGGCCCTTGCGCTGTTTGGGTGAAATATTTTTAACATGGCTACTTTATAGGTCACTCACTAAATAGTTTCTTGTTCATTAACTACTTCTCGGGCATCTCGCTAACAAGATTTAAATTAATTTGCAGGCTTATAGTTCATGATGAATAGAGTATTCATTTGCTTGCTTTTGTTTGTTACTACTTCAGGTTTCGCACAGCTCGGGGGCAAAAGCTCATTTGAATTTCTAAATGTTCCCAATAATGCACGACTCGCTGCTTTAGGAGGCATAAACATTTCGTTGGCCGACCGGGATGTGAACCTCATTTCTTCAAACCCTGCCTTGATTAGTGATACACTCTCCGGGTTTGCTTCGGTGAATTACCAGTTTTATGTTGCGGATGTCGGGCAGGCCACTGTTGCTTATGCACATCAATTTAAAAAAATTGGAATAATAGCCTTTGGAGTACAGCACCTTAATTATGGAAAAATAAAAGGGTATGATGCAACCGGAGCGGAGTTAGGGGATTATAAGTCCGGTGAGACGGCCCTTTATATTAGCAAGGCTCATCAAATTTCGAATTTTCGGATGGGGGCTACGGTTAAAGTGGCATTTTCTTCCATCGCTGGTTATCGGGCTAGTGCACTCATGATCGATTTAGGCGGATTATTCATTCATCCGGAACAAGATTTTACAATTGGGTTGACAATTAAAAATTTGGGCCTTCTATTGTCAGATTATGCAGAAACAAGTAGTTCGAAACTGCCTTTTGACGTTAGAGTAGGAGCTAGTTTTAAACCAGAACACATGCCGCTGCGTTTCTCAGTAACAGCTTATAACTTGGCCAATGCTTATGACTCATATTCTGATGCTGATAACGGCCTGGAGGAACCAGGGACTGTGAACAAAATATTGAGACATGTTAATTTGGGCATAGAATTATTGATTCATCGAAATGTAAACCTGATGATAGGGTATAATTATCTTGTGCACCAGGAATTAAAATTAGAAAATGCGGGAGGTTTATCCGGTGTATCGTTAGGATTTTCTGCTCGTATAAGATCTTTTGAATTTGTTTTCAGTCGTAGTTCATATGTTGTAGGCAATGCGGGATATGCCTTTACGGTTTCAAAAAATATAGAAAAAATAATATCTAGAAGATAAAAAATATGATTCATTCCAAATATTTAACACCTAAGCAAATTGTTGAAGAACTTGATAAGTATATTATCGGACAATATGAAGCTAAGAGAAATGTAGCCATTGCGTTAAGAAACCGATGGCGAAGAATGCATGTGAAATCAGATATACAAAATGAGATTGTCCCAAATAACATTTTGATGATAGGTGCTACCGGAGTTGGTAAAACTGAGATCGCGCGAAGGTTAGCAAAAATAGCGGACGCTCCTTTTGTAAAAGTAGAAGCTTCTAAGTTTACGGAGGTAGGGTATGTAGGCCGAGATGTTGAAAGCATGGTTCGCGATCTGGTAGAGCAAGCTGTCACTTTAGTAAAGGCGAGTAAGAAAGAAGCGGTTAAAGAAAAAGCCATACAGGCAGTAGAAGACATAATCCTGGATGCCTTAATTCCTCCGTTGCGTCAGCAATCTGCGCGCAATACTGGATTTTCATCCACTACGGAACAAACGCAGGGAATACCCGAAGGCGATATCGAATTAAATGAAAGAACCCGCTCTCACTTCCGGGATAAAATCCGAAATGGTGAGATGGAAGATCGAAAGATCGATATCAATATCAAAGGGAGCAACGGTGGGAATGTAGGCATGGTTGGCGCCGGTATGATGGATGAAGTTTCCATGATGAACTTACAGGAAATGATCAATGGCATGATGCCAAAGAAAAGCAAGAAAAGAAAAGTATCCGTTGCGGAAGCACGAAAAATTTTGCTGGAGGAAGAGGCCGCTAAACTCATCGACATGGACGAAGTAAAAGAGGAAGCAATCCGAAGGGCAGAAGAAGCTGGGATAATTTTTATTGATGAAATTGATAAAATTGCGTCAGGCGGAGGAAAAAAAGGAGGAGGTGGACCTGATGTAAGCCGCGAAGGTGTGCAACGGGATTTACTTCCTATTGTTGAAGGTAGTTCAGTAAATACAAAATATGGAGTGATCAAAACTGACCACGTTTTATTCGTAGCGGCTGGGGCGTTTCATATTTCAAAACCCTCAGATCTGATACCGGAACTTCAGGGGAGATTTCCGATTCGTGTTGAATTGGATAATCTTACGAAAGAGGATTTTATAAGAATTTTAAAAGAGCCAAAGAATGCCTTAACGAAGCAATACATTGCTCTTTTTGAAGCAGAAGGGGTAGAGGTAACTTTTACGGATGAAGCCATCGAAGAAATTGCAGGAACTGCCTTTATGATCAACGCTGAATTAGAAAATATCGGTGCCAGAAGACTTCACACGGTGATGAGCAAATTGCTAAATGAATTCCTCTTTGATGTACCCGATAAAATAGCAAAGGACACGCGCATTGAAATTGATGCCGAACAAGTAAAATCCAGACTGAAAGACTTTATTAAGAACAGAGACCTGAGCGAGTATATCCTTTAACTTTCGAGTTTTGAGTCTCGGGTTTCGAGTGGTGCCAGATTAAGGTTCGAGGTTTGAGGTTCAATGTTGATGTAAACTTGAGCTGTGTGGTGCAAGGTGAGTCAAGACTCTAAACTCTAAACTAGTTTCTGACTACACGTGATCGGTCCGTAACTCTAAACTCAAGACTCGAAACTCTAAACCAATTTCGGATAGTCGAAGAATAACATCTTCCCACTCCCCCAGCACACATCTTTCCATGAATCTACCTGGAGCTTGAAAGCAACAATGCCACAGGTGGGGATGTTATCAATGTTACCTTCTTCATTCATCAGGGTATTTACGAAATCCGTCAAACCGGGATTATGTCCAAAAAGCAAAACAGTCTGGTGCTTGTCTTTTAGCTCCTGAATGACGGAGAGGATGGTATCTTCTCCAGCATGATATAGCGTCCGGTCTTCCTTGATTTTTTCTTTAGGATAGTTTAAAGTTTTAGCGATTTTCTTTGCTGTCGAATAGGCTCGCTTCGCAGAACTGCATACCATCAAATCAGGATGAATGTTTTTCTCTTTGAGGCGTTTGCCCATACGGGGGGCGTCTTTTTTACCACGCTCATTCAAGCCTCTTTCAAAATCCGGCTGATTAGCGTCTGCCCAACTGGATTTTGCATGGCGTATAATGTAAAGTGTTTTCATAGATTGAAGCGGAAATCCTTACTAAAAAGGTTAACGTCTTGGGAGTTATTGGTGTTCAATTCTTGATTTAAATGTAATTCCAAAAATCTTAAATCTTATCTTCGCGTCTCATGTCGACTGCAAAAAAAATCAGAAGAAAATTAAGGTATGCTGTTATTTACAGGTTTGTTCAATTTTTAATCTTCCTTTCTAATCTTATGCCACGGGTGATGTGGCTAAAATTTTGCGGTTTTTTAGGTAGAGTCGCGTATTTCGCTGCGGGTGGAACACGCCAGCTGGTGATAAAGCATCTCACTTTTGCCTTTGAAAAAAAAACAGTCCGAGAAATAAAACCTTTGGCAAGGGACGTATTTGAATTGCTTGGTAAAAATGCGGGTGAAATGCTGCGCGCGACACGTGTAAAAACCCTCTCCGATCTTGAAAAATTTTTGGTGACACATGGTTTGGAGAATTATGAGCATGCGATCAAGAAAGGTAAAGGTGTTATTTTTTTAACATGTCACCTGGGCGCCTTCGATTTACAAGTAAGCAACATGGCACTGCGCGGCCTGAATCCGAATATTATAGGCACTCCTTTAAAAGACCCTCGGCTTAATGATTTGCTTTGGAACTACCGCAATATGCACGGAGCTATTGCCATTGAGAGGGGTAAGGAAACCTTTCGCTTGATCAAGGTATTAAAGTCCGGCGGTTCCGTTGCGTTACTAATCGATCAGGATACCAAAGTAAAAAGCGAATTTGTGAATTTCTTTGGAAAGCCAGCCGCTACGCCCGTTGGTGCTACAATACTCGCGATGAAAACAGGAGCTGCCATAATTCCGACTTATGTGTATTTAGGCAAAGACTGGAAGCAACACATGCATATTTTACCCGAAATACCCATGATAACAACGGGTGATGAGCAAGCCGATGTTATTTCAAACACCCAAGTGCTCACTAATTTTATTGAAGATATCATCCGGAAACATCCGGAGCAATGGGTTTGGATGCATGAACGCTGGAAGACGAAGGTGATTAGTTAAAAGTTTAAAGTTGAGCTGCTAGCTATAGGCGCGACGGGATACTTCGTGTGTGCATTACTAACCATTATCTTTGTCTTAACTTTTTCTTACTTCTTAAAAATAAAATACACTGCCAATACCAAAAAAATAAAACCAATCAGGTGATTCATGCGAAAGGTTTCTGTTTTAAAAAACACCAGCGAAAAAATAACAAAGACAACAAGGGTTATTACTTCTTGAATTACTTTTAATTCTACTAAAGAAAACGGACCTCCATAATTTTTAAATCCAATCCGGTTGGCTGGTACTTGAAGCAGGTATTCAAAGAAAGCAATTCCCCAGCTAATGAGAATAATCCCGAGAAGCGGCAGGCTTTGTCCCCATTTAAATTCTTTGAATTTTAAATGACCATACCACGCCAACGTCATGAAGGCGTTTGACAGGATGAGGAGGAGTATGGTGTAGAGAGCACGCATATTTAATTTTAGATTGACGATTGACGATTGTAGATTGATTGGATCTTCAAAATGTCTGCGAACTTCAATCGAGCGCAATCTAAAATCGTAAATCTAAAATCTACAATCAACCTACTTTACCAATTTCTTATCTGATTCTATGCGGTTGATTGACGATTGTAGATTGATTGGATCTTCAAAATGTCTGCGAACTTCAATCGAGCGCAATCTAAAATCGTAAATCTAAAATCTACAATCAACCTACTTTACCAATTTCTTATATCTGATTCTATGCGGTTGATCATCACCTAAACGTTTCCGTTTATTCTCTTCATATTCACTGAAACTTCCCTCATACCAAAACACCTGAGAATCTCCTTCGAAAGCGAGAATATGAGTACATACCCGATCAAGGAACCAACGATCGTGAGAAATGATCACAGCACATCCACCAAAATTTTCAAGCGCTTCCTCTAAAGCCCTTAAGGTATTTACATCAAGATCATTTGTTGGTTCATCGAGGAGTAATAAATTTCCTCCCTGCTTTAAAGCAATGGCGAGATGAACACGATTCCGCATACCACCCGACAGCTCTTTGATTTTTTTCTGCTGATCATTTCCATTGAAGTTGAATTTGCCCACATACATGCGCGAATTGATTTGCTTTCCTCCCAGCTCCATCAACTCATTTCCGCCTGTAATGGCTTGCCATACGGTGTCTTCCGGAGTTAAATCATCATGCTCCTGATCGACATAAGCGATCTGCACAGTTTCTCCAAGCTGAAAAGTTCCCGAGTCGGGTTTTTCTTTCCCAATGATCATTTTAAAAAGCGTGGTCTTTCCTGCTCCATTCGGACCAATAATCCCAACAATTCCTGCCGGTGGAAGCGAAAAGGTCAAGTTCTCATATAACAGCTTATCTCCATAACCCTTAGAAACCCCATTTGCTTCTATTACCTTATTTCCTAGGCGGGGACCAGGTGGAATAAATAACTCAAGCTTTTCTTCTTTATCCCGGGTTTCCTGGCTCAACAATTTTTCGTACGCTCCTAAGCGTGCTTTTCCTTTGGCTTGACGGCCTTTCGGATTCATGCGGACCCATTCTAATTCCCGGGCCAATGACTTCTGCCGTTTTGATTCTGTTTTTTCTTCTTGCGCTAGCCGTTTTTGTTTTTGTTCCAGCCAGGAGGAATAGTTTCCCTTCCAGGGTATTCCTTCACCGCGATCCAGTTCCAGGATCCAGCCTGCCACGTTATCTAAGAAGTAACGATCGTGGGTTACGGCAATCACAGTTCCTTTATATTGCTTCAAGTGTTGCTCAAGCCAATATACTGACTCGGCATCCAGATGGTTCGTAGGTTCATCCAACAACAAGACATCGGGTTCTTGTAGCAACAGGCGACATAACGCTACACGCCTTTTTTCTCCACCCGACAAATATTCGATCTTCGCATCAGGTGGCGGACAGCGTAAGGCATCCATTGCCCGTTCGAGTTTGGTATCGAGTTCCCATGCATTCGCTGCATCCAGCTTTTCCTGAATCTGTCCTTGCTTAGTGATCAGTTTATCCATCGCATCTGGGTTTTCCATGATGTCAGGATCACCAAACCTTTCGTTGATCGCCTCAAATTCCCTTAAGAGGTCAACAACCTCCTTTGCACCTTCTTCCACTATTTCTTTCACCGTTTTGGACTTGTCGAGTTGGGGCTCTTGTTCCAGTAAACCAACTGTGAAGGTTAGATCAGACACAACTTCGCCTTGAAACTCTTTATCAATTCCAGCAATAATTCGTAGAAGGGAGGATTTCCCCGATCCATTCAGACCGAGCACACCAATTTTTGCCCCATAAAAAAAGGAGAGGTAAATATTTTTCAGTACTTGTTTACTCGGTGGGTAAATTTTGCTTACCCTGGCCATGGAGAAGATAATTTTTTCGTCTGCCATTTTTAATTTAAGTTGAAATATGACGTTGGTTAAAGTGGATAAAGGATCAATCAAATAAATAATGTTTCCATATTCTCCTTTCTAACCTGCAATTAGGGCGCAAATATGGCAAAATTTCATTCTCAGGTGTAACCTGTGAGGGGTTTAAGCAGTTACATTTTTTTTGAAGACCAGATTTTAAAATCCAACTTTTGACACCTTGTAAATGAACAAGGAAATAAAGTTTGTTTTAATCAATTAAATTCTATTTTTGCGGAAAATTAAAGGAGGACTAAAATTATGTATTGGACCCTTGAACTAGCTTCTTATTTAGAAGATGCGCCATGGCCGGCTACAAAGGATGAATTGATCGATTATTCTATCCGATCAGGTGCGCCTTTAGAAGTGGTGGAGAACCTCCAGGAACTTGAGGATGATGGGCAGCCCTATGAAAGTATTGAAGAAATATGGCCCGACTATCCAACAAAAGAAGATTTCTTCTTTAATGAAGATGAGTATTGAGATATAGATTGTTCAACTATCTGGATTTGAAAGCTGGCTTAGGTCAGCTTTCGTCTTTTACAGAGCTCGTGTTTGTTTGGAAATTGGGATTTGGCTGAGCAGCTTTGAAATGAGTAATCGGTAATAGGTAAGTGGTAATCGGTGCTAGCGCTACTGATCACTGATTACTGATTACCTCTTGCTTTCAACAGGGCCTCAGCAACAATAAGATCTTCTGATGTGGTAATTTTTATATTCTTATAACTGCCTTCAAAAAGTGAAATTGTTTGCCCTGCTCTTTCAGCTACACTGGCATCGTCTGTCAAACTTAAATCTTCCTGCATCTCATACGCCTTCTTTATTATCGATACTTTAAAGGTCTGGGGTGTTTGAATTAATCTGAATAGCGCACGATCAGCAGCCTTGGTGCTCTCCTGATCGGTTATGCGAATAGATTCCTTTAAACGTACAGCTGCAACTGCAGACTGATGAACGGCCGCCAGACGAAAGGATGCCCCAATAATATCTTCACTTATCAACGGCCGAACGCCATCATGAATTGCTACCAGGCCGTCACCTTCAATTTTTTCCAAACCATTTTTAACGGATTGAAAGCGAGTTTCTCCTCCTTTTTGAAGTGTTAGGTTATGCCTAAAATTATATTGCTTACACAATGATTGCCAGGTATCCATGTCATCACCCGATAATACCAAAACGATAGAGATTTTTTCTGAATAACGGTAGAAAGCCAGTATGGTATGCATGAGCACGGGAAGCCCATTCAATTCTAAAAACTGTTTAGGAGTTTGGCTTTTGATACGCGTTCCTTTTCCACCGGCCACGATGAGTGCATATTCTTTGGAATTCATAGATTTACTAAAATACTCAAAACGATGGTAGTGCTGAGATTTTTTCTGATCGCATTTAATGTAGCTATTGTTACATTTCTGATTTACCGTTTGTTGCTTGTCGCAAGACAACCCATGGTCAGATCAAAAAGAATTTTGATTGTAACGGGAGGAATTATGCTCTTGCTGGCTCCGGTCGGCATGTTTATAGGAATTTTCGCCCCGACTTTTCAATATTTTATAATTTATCCCGTAGCGATTTCACTTTTCCTTTATCTGACCAAGCAGCTCTAGGAGGTTAGTTAGTAGTTAATCGTTATCAGTTAATCGTAAATACAACTACCAACCCTCCTCGATCAGCAATTACTATTAACTTTTAACTATTAACCATTAACGGTATCTAGATGATCAACATCGCGTCTCCGTACGTGAGGAATTTGTACTTTTCTTTCTTTGCTACATTATATGCCTCCATGGCTAGATCATAACCGGCAAATGCCGACGCCATCATCAATAAGGTAGACTCAGGCATATGGAAGTTGGTAACCATGGCATTACAGATCTTGAAATCGTAGGGAGGAAAAATAAATTTGTCTGTCCAGCCTTCACGCGCTTTTAAACGATTGTTTGCAGATACAGCTGATTCCAATGACCGCATGGTTGTAGTACCTATAGCGCAAACACGGTTCTTATTGTCTAATGCTTTGTTTACAATGGCTACAGCTTCCTCACCCACTATGTAATTCTCAGAATCCATTTTATGTTTTGTGAGGTCTTCAACATCCACAGGCCTGAAAGTGCCCAGGCCAATGTGAAGAGTGATATACGCCATTTCAATTCCTTTGATCTGAAGACGTTTCAGCAATTGACGGGTAAAGTGAAGGCCTGCCGTAGGAGCAGATACAGCGCCTTTATTCTTAGCAAAAATAGTCTGAAAACGATCTTTGTCTTCGGCTTTAACTTTCCGTTTTATGTACTTTGGAAGGGGAGTTTCGCCCAACGTTTCAACGACCTTATCGAAGGCAGTAGAATCACCATCGAAGAGGAAGCGAATAGTACGACCCCGTGAAGTAGTATTATCAATGACTTCAGCAACTAAATCGCCGTTGCCAAAGTAAAGTTTATTTCCAACCCTGATTTTTCTAGCGGGATCAACCAATACATCCCACAAATGCATTTCGGCATTGAGCTCGCGAAGTAGGAAAACTTCAATTTTTGCCCCCGTTTTTTCTTTTCGACCATAAAGACGTGCTGGAAACACCATTGTATCATTTCCTACCATAACATCGCCTTCACCAAAGTAGCCGACAATATCTTTGAAGATCTTATGTTCAATTTTTCCAGTGTCCTTATGAATGACCATTAACCGCGATTCATCTCTGTTTTCCGCAGGATCAAGAGCAATTAAATTATTAGGGAGTTCAAACTTAAATTCTGATAACTTCATATTCGTTTGTGCAAAAGATGCCCAATAAAGGGTAAATTTTTAAGAGGTTGCAAAAATAAGGCAATATTTGACTTTTGCGACAAAAGCTTCGAGGTTTTTAAATACTGCGGCAAAATATCCGGTTTTTGCTAGCTTAAAGTAATTTTGCCCCATACCAAGACGACCTACACATTTTAAAGACAGGCAGTAAAAAGGTATCATGAAGACGTTAGGCCAGATTTACGAGAGTTTTCGCTTTGCCTGGAAGGCCCTGAAATCAAATGTGCTTCGTACGATCCTTTCTTTATTGGGTGTAACCGTTGGAATCTTTGCTATTATTTCAGTGCTAACCATGGTTGATTCCCTGGAAAAAAATATTAAAGACAGCTTGAATTTTCTAGGGACAGGCGTAATTTATATCGATAAGTGGCCTTATACCCCTGACAATACCGGGGAATACAGGTGGTGGGATTTCTGGCAACGACCCAATCCTTCTTATAGTGAATACAAGTTTCTTCAGACCAATCTAAATAATGAAAACGGCATTGCCATTTACGCCGGAAAAGGAAATTCCGTTATTAAGCGGAATAACAATAGTATCGGCCAGGTTGAGTTAACAGGCGGAAGCCAGGGTTATGATGTAGTCTTCGAGGTGAAGCTTGAAAAAGGACGATACTTTACAGCACAAGAAATTGAAGCGGGTAGAAATGTTGCTTTAATTGGTTATGAGATTGAGAACGCTCTTTTTCCAGATAACGAAGATCCATTGGGTAAAACAATTAAAATTAAAAATCTAAAATACATTGTAATAGGTGTAATCAAAGAAGAGGGCCAAAGTTTCATGGGATTCCCAAGCAATGATTATAACACTGTAATTCCCTACCAATCTTTTAGAAGACTATATCAAACTGGAACCGGGCAGCCTTTTGAACTCCAATCAACCATTGGAGTGAAAGGAAATGAAGTGGATGTAGGATTGGTTGAACTGGAGAATGAAATAAGGGGAATGTTACGGAGCAGAAGAGGAATACGACCAATTGAAAAAGATAACTTTGCGCTCAATCGTCCAGAGGCCATTACGAACGCCATTAGTGGAGCGTTTGATGTTGTTGGATTGGCAGGATGGATCATTGGAGGCTTTTCAATTTTAGTTGGAGGCTTTGGAATTGCCAACATTATGTTTGTGTCGGTAAAAGAAAGGACCAGCATTATTGGGTTGCAAAAATCGCTGGGCGCAAAAAACTATTTTATTTTATTCCAATTCTTGTTCGAGGCGATTTTCTTGAGTCTCATCGGAGGTCTGTCTGGATTATTCCTTGTTTATCTAATAACCTTTATTCCAATGGGTACCCTTGTCGTTACATTAACAGTTAAAAATATTGTGTTAGGATTGGTGGTGTCTTCTGTTATTGGATTAGTCTCCGGGATTGTACCGGCAGCACTCGCGGCAAGACTTGACCCAGTTATAGCTATTCGTGCCTGATTAGTATCCATTTTCAAATCCATCAGGTTTGATAATTTTGATTGGGCGGTTTAATAAGTGTAACAAAACATCAGTTTTTTAGTCTCATACAGTAATTTTATCCCTGACGTAACGACAAACTAATTCTAATGAAGACCCGTTTAAACTTCCCATGAAGACC
Organism: uncultured Chryseolinea sp.; assembly: GCA_964484845.1. GTDB lineage: Bacteria > Bacteroidota > Bacteroidia > Cytophagales > Cyclobacteriaceae > Chryseolinea. The sequence continues at coordinate 19,160 of CAZAHL010000109.1, forward strand.
TTAAGCCAGATTTACGAGAGTTTCCGTTTTGCTTGGAAAGCATTAAAATCAAATGTGCTTCGTACCATCCTTTCTTTGTTGGGTGTAACCGTTGGTATCTTTGCTATTATTTCGGTGCTTACTATAGTAGACTCCCTCGAAAAAAATATTAAGGACAGTCTTAATTTCCTTGGGACAGGTGTAATTTATATCGAAAAGTGGCCCTTCACTGCGGATAATTCAGGCGAATACCGCTGGTGGGATTTCTGGCAACGACCCAACGCTTCTTATAACGAATATAAATTTTTGCAGTCCCATCTTAGCAACGAAAATGGTATTGCCATTTTTGCCGGCAAAGGAAATTCAGTCATTAAGCGCGACAATAATAGTATCGGCCAGGTTCGGTTGATGGGTGGAAGTCAGGGTTATGATGTTGTCTTTGAGGTCAACATTGAACAGGGAAGATATTTTACGCCCGAAGAAATTGAAGCGGGCAGAAACGTTGCTCTAATTGGATACGAAATAACGCAGGCACTTTTTCCTAATGGTGAAAGTCCGATAGGTAAAACCATAAAAATCAAAAATCTGAAATACATTGTAATCGGCGTGATAAAAAAGGAAGGTCAGAGTTTTATGGGAACTCCCAGCAATGATTATAATACAGTCATGCCATATCAATCCTTCCGAAGATTATATCAAACAGGAACAGGACAGCCATTTGAGCTTCCTTCAAGGATTGGCGTGAAGGGCGAGGAAGTGGATGTGGGACTAGTTGAATTGGAAAATGAAGTGCGGGGAATGTTGCGGGCAAGGAGGGGATTGCGTCCCACAGAAAAAGACAACTTTGTACTGAATCGTCCGGAGGCAATTGCCAATGTGATCAGCGGAGCTTTTGATGTTGTAGGACTGGCTGGCTGGATAATCGGAGGGTTTTCAATTTTAGTAGGAGGCTTTGGTATTGCAAATATCATGTTTGTCTCTGTAAAAGAACGAACCAGTATTATTGGACTACAGAAATCGTTGGGTGCAAAAAATTATTTTATCCTATTTCAATTTTTGTTCGAAGCGATTTTTTTAAGTCTTATTGGCGGGTTGTCGGGATTATTTCTTGTTTACCTGAT
>CAZAHL010000110.1:0-20183 GCA_964484845.1 uncultured Chryseolinea sp.
AACGTCCGCCTTGGTGGCATTTGCTGTAAGGGCAATAATAGGAACATCCCGCATAGGAGTATTCATCATTCGTATGGCTTTCGTAGTTTCATAGCCATCCATAACGGGCATTTGAATATCCATAAGCACCACATCGTACGCCTGATTTTTTATTTTTTCAATGGCGACTACGCCATTCTCGGCAGAATCGGTATAACATTGCCAATTCTTTAAAATGCTCTTTGCGTAAAGTCTGTTGATATCATTATCCTCAACCAGTAAAACAATTAATTGTGATGCATTTACAGCTTTTAAAGCACGTTCATTTTTTGGAGATGATTGTATGATAACCCCTTTTTTCCCGGTGGCGTAAGGCACCAAGACAACAAAGCTTGAACCTTCATTTTCTTTGCTGGTAACGGAGATCCTACCATTCTGAAGCTCAACTAATTGTTTCACAATAGTTAAACCCAATCCAGAGCCACCGTACTTCCGGGTAACACTGGCATCTGCCTGACTGAAACTTTCAAAGATGGTATTTAATTTGTCAAACGGAATTCCAACACCGGTATCCACCACTTCAACACGAACCCAGCATAAGCCCTTTTGTTCGCGATCTATGGTACAGTTCACTTTGATGGAACCTGTATGCGTAAACTTTACAGCATTGCTGATCAGGTTTATCAATACCTGGTTTAATCTGACCGGATCACCTACCAGAATTTTATTCAGGCTTTCATCAATGTGATACTCTAATGCTATACGTTTTTCGCGTGCCTGGTAGGTAAAGGTGCTGATAAGCGAAGGGAGGAAATCCTTGAGATTGAAGGCTATTTTCTCCAAGTTAAGTTTTCCGGATTCAATGGCGGCCAGATCCAAAATATCATTGATGATAAGTTTCAGATTTTCAGCTGAATGCTTAATTGCATTTAAATAAGTTTCTCGCTCTTCCGGACTGGGGTTTTGACCTAACAATCCGGCCATGCCGGCAATACCATTCAAGGGCGTTCTAATCTCATGACTCATGTTAGCAAGGAATTGTTCCTTTGCTTTTTGCAGCCGCACCAGCTCAGCTTCATTTTCTTTTCGCTGGGCAATGTCCCGACAATCCAGAATGAAACCATCGACACCTTCCTTATGCTTTAAATTAATTGCATTGAATTCTAAAAAGCGATAAGACAAATCCTTGCATAAAAATTGAAATTCTATGTTCTGCGTGTATGCCCGTTGTTGACTTTTTTTAAACTGTTGCTTAAGGTCTTCTACCGTATCTGGTAAAATGAAATCAAAAAGATTTTTACCAACAAGACTTTTTGGACGATACCCTAACGTCTTGTGAACAGCCGTATTATGGTATTCTATATTGCCCGTAAAATCGACAATGAAAATAATGTCGGAACCGTCTTCTACAACAGCCTCGTAGAATTCTCCCTTTTTTACATATTGGTGAAGTTTCATACTTAAATCCCAGCCTCTTCCATTTCTTTCAGATACCGGTAAAGTGAGGATTTTCCAATATCCAGCTTACGGGCAACCTCCAGTACGTTGTTATCATACTTGTTCAGGAAATGACGGATAATCCGGAACATGAATTCATTCATGGTCATTTCCTGATAAAGGAAGGATTCCATGCGTGCGGTGCTGTTGAAACTAATATCCTGAACTCGGATCTCTTGTTCTTCAGCCATTACGGCTGATAATTCTATGATGGATTTAAGTTCTCGAATATTTCCCGGGAAAGGATATTGTAACAGTTTTTCCTGCGCCTCTGGGGTAATTTTAAATTTGCGCATCTGGTTTTCATTTGCAAATTGATCCAGATAATATTTCGCGATCAGGATCACGTCATTTCCTCTTTCACGAAGGGGAGGAAGATGAATGGGTAGTCCCAGTAATCTGTAGTATAAGTCTTCCCTGAAGCCTCCGCCTTTAACTTCTTCGGCAAGGTCTTTATGAGTTGCTGCGATGATTCTGACATCGAGCTTAATTACTTGATTACCACCGATACGAGTCACCTCGCGTTCCTGAAGCACACGAAGTAACTTAGCTTGAAGGCTAGGATCCATTTCCCCAATTTCATCAAGGAAAATAGTACCTCCCTCTGCCTCTTCAAATTTCCCGATGCGTCGTGTCAAGGCGCCGGTAAATGCCCCTTTTTCATGACCAAACAGCTCACTTTCAATAAGTTCACGAGGTATAGCGGCAATATTAACGGCTACGAATGGTTTACTTTTACGTTTGGAGTTATAATGTATCGCTTTGGCTACCAATTCCTTACCGGTCCCTGTTTCACCTGAAATACTAACTGAGATATTGGTCTGGACTGCCTTTTCTAATAAGCTAAATGTCCTTCGAATGGCGGGACTGGTTCCTATAATGCTTTTTTCGAACTCGTATTTTTCAGAGATCTCCTTTTTAAGATGATCAATTTCTTTGATTAAAGAAGACTTATTGCGAGCGTTGTTTATGGAATTAAGGAGACGCTCTTTGGTCTCATGATCTTTCGATATATAGTCATATGCACCTGACTTTAAGAGTTCAACGGCTGTATGAATTTTCTCCTGAGCTGAAACAATGATCACGTTGATGTTAGGATCATGACTGCGAATCTGTCCCAGGATTAGTTCGCCACCGGCATCCGGTAAGGAGTAATCCAGAGTAATTATTGCTGGGTTTTTGTATAAGTTTGCTACACAATCCTTTCCTGTAGTGTAGAACTCTACATCGTAGTCTGGATTCAAACCAAGTACGTACTGTAAAAATTTAGTGTATGCAGCATCATCCTCAACAACAAAAATTTTAATAGGGTCTTTTTCGTACATGGGAGGGGTTGATATTTAATAATTTGGGGTATTGCGAAAAGCTAATAACAGGATATTTATAGCTAAAAAAAATGCAATTCAGCCCAATATATATCATCGGTAACCATCCGGGTGAAATTGCTGCAAAGAAACATCCAAAATATTCGTGATTTGAGACGTTTATGATAATGTACCTGCCTAAGTAAGATGATTATAGAGCTTGAAAAACTTACCGATCAAGAAGTTGAGTTAATGCTGAAGGCTCCCGTGCTTTTGTGCATTCTTATTGCAGGAGCTGATGGTACGATCGATCGCAAGGAAATTAAGGAGGCGATCAATGTAACCGTTAAGAAAAAAGACAAGACAATTCTTGACGGCTATTTTAAAGAAGTATCTACCGATTTTGAGGACAAATTAAAGATTCTGTTGCAGAGTTATCCATATCAGTCATCCCAACGTAATCCCATCCTTATCAACGAACTGAGTCAGTTGAATCCAATTCTAAAAAAAATGGACAGGTCATTCACCAAGCCTTTTTATGATATGCTAAAAGAGCTTGCTGAAAAAATTGCCGGCTCATCGGGAGGTCTGTGGGGTATGATGACTGTCGACGATGAAGAGGCTAAATATATAGACTTACCTATGATCCAAGATCCTGCTGAAAATAATTCCTTAAGTCAGTAGAATTAATAAGGTTCCTTATCCGGCAATTTTCATCTTTGCAACTTATTTTAAAGTGTTTATTCTTCCGCTAAATTATGTTCAGCAGTTCCATCGTTCCCCTTCGGTTGGTGTTTTTAATGTGGGGAACATTTTATTTAGAAACGTTGGTTGGTCTGCCGCTGATCTATTTTGGTATCGAGCCCCGGACGTTTCATGGCCTCATAGGTATCTTCACGGCGCCGCTTATTCACGGAGATATTCTTCATTTGATTTCCAATACTATCCCCATGCTATTTTTGGGATCGGTATTATTTTTCTTTTATGAAAAAATAGGAGGAGCTGTTTTTTTTCGGGCCTATTTTTGGACGAACATTCTCGTATGGCTATTCGCACGGCCGGCAAATCATATCGGTGCGAGCGGAGTCGTATATGCATTGGCCTTTTTTCTTATTTTTTTCGGATTTTTCAGGCGTGATTTTTTATCGTTATTTATTTCGACGATCATATTGCTTTTGTACGGCGGCGTGTTTTACGGCGTATTGCCCAGCGACCCCCGGGTATCTTGGGAATCTCACTTTGCAGGAGGCTTGGTTGGCATTGCCTCGGCGGTTACATTTAGCAGTGAAAAGAAAGTAAATTAGATGGATGCAAGCGTAAAAAAAATTTGGGGAGATCTTCGGGCAGGGAAATTTGCGCCGGTCTATTTCTTGCAGGGAGAAGAAACTTTTTATGTCGATTTGATTTCCGATTATATAGAGGCTCATGTTTTAACGGATGCGGAAAAAGGATTTAACCAGGTCATCGTTTACGGGAAAGATGCCACCATGGCAACCATCCTTACGCATGCGAGAAGATTTCCGATGATGTCAGAACGCCAGGTTGTAATTGTTAAAGAGGCACAGGAGATTCAGGACCTCAATAAAGAGATAGGAGCCAAACTTTTACTGGATTATTTAACCAAGCAAGTACCCAGCACAGTGTTAGTGTTTTGTCATAAGCATAAAACCCTTGATAAAAGGAGAGAGCTTGGAAAAAAGATTGATCAATATGCCGTTACCTTGAACGCAAAAAAGCTCTACGAAAATCAGCTTCCGGAATTTGTGTATGAATACATGAATGAAAAGAAAGTGCAGGTTGATGACCGAGCTGTTCAAGTTCTTTGTGAATATGTTGGAAACGACCTTCATCGCTTGGCAAACGAGATCGATAAGCTGATCATTTCCATACCAGCTGGCGGAGGAATTACAGTGGAGCAAGTGATGAATCAGGTAGGAGTGAGTAAAGAGTACAACATTTTCGAACTTCAAAAAGCAATTCTTCAACGCGATTCTTTGCTGGCAAATAAGATCGTTAACTACTTTGAAAGCAATACGAAGAAGAACCCGATGATCCCGGTAGTAGCTTTTCTGTATTCTTTTTTTAGCAAACTGCTGATGGCAACTCAAGTTGTAGATAAGAGTGAGAAGGGACTAGCTAGTGAACTGAAAGTGAGCCCCTATGCTATTCGTGATTACACCTTGGCTTTACGCTATTATCAACCTTCAAAGATCATCGACAACATCTCCGCACTCAAAGATGCTGACCTAAAATTGAAGGGCGTCAATACAGGATCTGCGGATGACGGCCAAATTTTCAGAGAGTTGATATGGCGACTCATGAATTAAGTCATAACGTTTAATTCCTAACAAATTTGGACAATTCCTTAATAGCGCCTTACCTTTAAGGCCATGCAATTTCAGCAGCGGGAATTTTTTTTAACTAATTTTTTTGGTTCATCCTTTGCAATAATTTTTTTGCAACGCTGTTTTAGTCACGAAACTTATTTACAATTAATGCACAGGTTCATTGCCTTTTTATTTTTTCTTTCCATTGCTCACGGCCTTATCGCCCAGGATCAATTATCACAAAATAAAGTTGAACGACTCTACAAAAGAGGAACAGAGCTAGTGCTCCACTCGAATTACGGAGCAGCTCGTGAAGTGTTCTCAGACTTCTTAGCCCTTGCTTCGCCGCACGATGCAAGAAGGAGTGAAGCCGAATACTATGTCGCTTTCAGCGCACTCAGCTTAGGCAACAATGATGGAGAGAAATTAATTGATGATTTTATTGACAACAACCCCTCTAGCCCCAAGGCATCGACAGCTTACTATGACCTCGCCAACTTTTTTTATTCAGAAGGAAATTATACCAAAGCGTCCCAGTATTTTAAAAAAGTTGATTTCCCAGCGCTTACATTAGCCCAGCAAAGTGAAGCACATTTTAAATGGGGCTATGGTTATTTCAATCAAAAGAAATTAAACGAGGCCTTGGAGCAATTCAATTTTGTCAAAAAGCAGAGCAATGCATATTCACCCGCGTCGAATTATTATGCTGGCTTTATAGAATATTCCAAAGGTCAGTACGATGTAGCCTTGGTGGATTTAAAAAAAGCAGAGAGTAGTCCTTCCTATGCGAACGTTGTTCCTTACCTCATTGCTAACATTTATTATAAGCAAGGCAAGTATGATGCTGTGATTGAATATTCGGATGCGCTTAAGGGGCGGCAGGTATCCAATGCAAGTGAAATCTCGATGCTGGTTGCTGATGCACAATATTTTAAAGGAGACTATAAAAAAGCCATTGACTCCTATACAAAGTATTTTGATTCTCATGCGAAAGCAGAAACCGGTTTATTATTTCGCGCCGGGTATGCCCACTACGCTTCGGGAGATACGGAAAAAGGAATTGAGTATCTCGACAAAGCCGCAGCATCTAAGGATACCGTTAGCTATTATGCCTCTTATTACCTGGGTATTCTTTACTTAAAGCAAGGTAACAAACCGAATGCGCTGAATGCCTTTAGTTATGCAAAGAAAAATCCAAAGGATAAAAAGCTCGCAGAAGAGAGCTCCTTTCAATTTGCGAAAGTTTCATACGATGCAGGAAAGCCCGACCAGGCGATCGGAGAATTTGAAAACTTTTTAAAGGAGTTCCCCGGAAATCCACATGCCGCAGAAGTAAAAGAGTTGCTGGCTCAAGCTTATGCAAATGGAAATAACTTTAATAAAGCAATCGAATATATAGAAGGCCTGCCATCCCGGAATCAATATATTAATCAATCCTATCAAAAGGCAACGTTTCTAAAAGGCTCGGAGCTTTTTAACAAGAACGACTATGCCGGAGCCGTTGCGTACTTTTCTAAGTCGCTTGCGTATCCTATCGATCCAAGCTATGTGGCACTGGCCAGTTTCTGGGCTGGAGAAGCATATTCAATTGGGAAGAAATTTGACGAAGCCGTTGTAAATTATCAACGGGTTGTTGGGTTAGGTGGAGCGGTAGATCCTGATATTTTGCTTAAAACGCGTTATGGTCTGGGATATGCAAACTATAACCTTAAAGCTTATGACAAGGCATTGTTCAATTTCAAGGAATTTGTAAACAAAGGGACTAAGACCACACCTAATTATGCGGATGGCGTAATCCGCTTAGCTGATTGTTATTATGTAACCAAGCAATACGATGAAGCCTTAACACAATACAATAAAGTTAAGTCACTGGGCTCACCGGATAATGATTACGTCCTGTTACAGTCAGGGGTGATCTTTGCATTGCAGCGTAAATATCCGCAAGCCCGAAATCAATTTACAGAGCTCATAAAATCGTATCCAAAATCTCAGTATCGCAGCGAGGCCATGTTCCAACGCGCTCAATTTGAAATCGAACAAGGTAATTATCAAGTAGCGATTGACGGTTTATCGGAATTGATTCGGGAAGGAGCAAATTCTCCTTTTTTACCTTATGCTTACATGAGACGGGCAGCCTCCAATTTCAACTTGAAACACCTTGATCGAACCATCAGTGATTACGCGACCGTTGTTCAGCGATATCCGCATCATCCCGCTGCACAGGAGGCTTTACTCCCCCTGCAGGAAGCATTGAATTCGGCAGGCCGTTCTGGCGACTTTGAAAAATATTTGAGTCAATTCAAGACAGCAAATCCGGATAACAAAGGACTGGAAGGTCTTGAGTACGAGACTGCAAAAAATTTATATTTCAACCAGGAGTATCAAAAAGCGATTACAGGTTTGCAAAGTTTTCTTGCTTCGTATCCTCAAACAACGAATAAGCTAGATGCACAATATTATATCGCCGAGTCTTATTACCGTCTCCGAGACTATAGCAAGGCATTACCGATATATAAAGAACTTAACAGTGATATAACCTTTAACATGGCTAGTAAAACCCTGGCAAGGACAGGAGAGATTGAATTTAAGCAAGGGCTATATAAGGATGCAATCGTTTCATTTCACCGGGTAGAAAAATTAGCTACTAACAAGAAAGATCAGTTTAACGCGTGGTCGGGATTGATGGAATCTTTTTATCTGACAGAACAATATGATTCAGCCGATGTATACGCCAAAACTATTTTGGAAAAGGGAAATGTAAACGCGGGGGCTGAAAACAAGGCATCCCTTTATCTCGGAAAATCCGCGATGGCGCGAGGAGATCTGGATGGTGCTAAAGACGAATTTTTAAATACACTGAATGCTGCACGCGACGAGTATGGTGCTGAAGCAAAATACCTTCTGGCAGAAATATTCTTTCAACAGAAGGAGTATAAACAAAGCCATGAAACTTTGGTCAGCCTTAACACTGACTTTGCAGCCTATCCGGAATGGGTCGGAAAATCGTTCATTTTACTGGCCGATAATTATGTAGCCTTAGATAACATTTTTCAGGCTAAGGCAACTCTTCAATCTCTCATTGATAAGTTTCCTTTGCAACACATCAAGGAGGCAGCAAAGAAAAAAATGCTGGAGATTGATCGCCGCCAAGCAGACGAACAGCAGGAGGATTTACAAGACACAGTAGATATTATTGAAAACAATCGTTAATATTTTTTTGCGATGGATAAAATGATTTTAAGAACTTTACGATTGACGCGAATTTCCCCACCGCCGTTTGTACTGCGGGCAGGTATCCTGGTGATTTCTATTTTAACATCGATTTCTTCCTTTGCACAGGATCCAAAGAAAAAGGAAAAGGAGTGGGACACCGACGGTGAAATTGAAAACGTAGAAATTGAAATCGTAAAGGAGCGCCAGATTGAACTTCCGGAAGCAGATCGAAACTTTGAGAAAATTCCACCCAGAGCTTCCGAACCAATTAAACCTCCAATTACCTACGATTTTAGATCCTTTGATTTTCAAGCACCCCAAATAAATCCACAGATCAGACCCTTAAAACTGAAACAGGAAAACAAATCAAATGTATACGGGGGATATCTTCGGGTTGGATATGGTAACTATGTTTCTCCTTTACTGGAAGCCTACTACAATACCCGGCGTGATAAAAATAAACTGGTAGGGGCTCATGCATATCTAACAAGCTCTGATAAAGGACCCGTCGATGGAAGAAATTCAGGAGGCGGTTCTTCCGGAATTTCGGTTTTTGGAAGATCGTTCAGCAAAGGTATTTCGCTTTCGGGTAATGCTGGTTTCGAAAATCGTAGTACACATTTTTACGGATATCCGGAAGGCGCTGAAGTAGAAGCATCTTCCATCAAGCAATCCTTTAATCTCATTAAGATCGCGGGCGCGTTATCGAATGCAAAAAATTCTGATTTTGCTTACAGGCTTGGAGCGGGAGTAAGTCATCTTGGGGATAAATACGACGCGAAGGAAACGGAAATAGATCTTGAATTCAGCTCATCTTATGAGATCGATGAGGATTCGAAGATCAACGTAAAAGGCGATTATTTTCTTATCAATCGAAAAGATGTGGCCGTAGAAAAGAAAGCCCGCAGTCTTTTTGTTGTATCTCCTTCTTTTGCGTTTGTGCCTATTGAGGACCTAAAAGTAAGCGTTGGATTTATTCTCGCCTTTGAAAATGATTCTATTGATTCCAAGAGCACACACGTTTATCCTGACATTAAGGCTTCCTACCCCATCACCCCAACCATCGATGCAGTTGCTTCCTTAAGCGGTGGTATGGAAAAAGTCTCCCTGCAATCTTTAAGTTATGAGAACCTATGGTTAGCGCCTAACGTTCCGATCTTTCATACAAACAAAACCTTTGACTTCAATGTGGGCTTAAACGCAAAACTGGGTAACAAGGTATCTGCCCATAGTGGTTTGGCAATCGCTAACTTGAAAAACTGGTATTATTTTGTAAATACGGATGCTGACCAGGCCAAGTTCACAACGCTGTACGATGGAGGGAGTGGAACCAAGCGAGCAAACTTGTACGCAGCCTTGAGCTTTGTGCAATCAGAAACTGCGAAATTTATGTTACGTGCGGACCTTTTCAAGTATTCAACCTCTAGGGTAGGCGAGGCGTGGCACAGACCGACATACAAGGTGACAGCAAACGCATCGTACAATTTATATCAAAAGTTTTTATTTAACCTGGATGTCATTGCGCAGGGAGGAATGAAAGGGCAGGAGTCGATCACAAAAAATGTGATCAAGCTGGATGCTGCTTTGATTTAAACTTTAAGACGGAATATTTATTCTCTCAAAGTTTTTCCGCGTTCATTCAACTGAACAATATAGCTTCAAGTAAGTATCCGCTATTTCTAAATTACCCTGTTCGTGGTTTTCAAGTTTTAGGGGGCATCACATGGAGTTTTTAGAATCGTATCGAGTAGTTGAAAGCGTTTCTTTTTGATCTTAACTAGTAGTTTAATTGTGTTACTGGAATAGCTCTTAGCCGGATTACAAAAAACAGACCTCTGCGCCAATCCGTTTGTATCGGTGAAATTTTAGCTTAGTTTTGTATAATTACCCTGTTCCTTAACCATTTAACGCCTTGAACATGGCTAGAAAAAAAAAGCAACCAACTGAACTACCTTCTGAAAACCTTGATAACCCTGATGATACGTTTGGACTTCCTGAAGTAGAGTATGAGCCCTTGAGGCGCGATGAGCCCCTTAAGCCAGATGAACCCGAGGTAGTTATTGTCAATGAGGAGCCCGAAGTTACCCCTGATCCACCACCTCCTGTGGAGGAGCCTGCATTTCAATTTAAAGATGCTGAACCTCCGTCCGATGAGCCTGAAAAAGAAAAAACTTTTGAGGACAAGCATGAGGAAAGGGAAGAACATGCATATCAGCCATCCTACTCTTACCAACGTGAAACCCCGGAAATTTGGCCTAAGGTTTTAGGTTTTATTATTCTTCTGTTAATAGCCGGTGGTGCTATCTGGTATTTTGCTTATCAACGTCCAAAACAGTTGGCCGAGGAGGAGCAGGAACGAAAAGAACTTGTAGCCATTCAGGAGGAAGCGAGGAAAAGAGAAGAAGCTCGTCTTGCGGAAGCGAAGCGTTTGGAGAGTGAACAAAAAAATGTGGTCGCGCAGGCAGCTACTCCAAAGGTTGGTGAAATTGAAACACTAAGTGGGCGCTCTGGCCGTTATTATGTTGTCGTCGCAAGCTCCATAGATGGAGATCTGATCATGGATTATGCGAAGAAGCTTAAGGAAAAAGGAGTAAGCTCGAGAATAATTCCTCCTTTTGGTAGGTCAAAATTTCACCGTATCGCGATAGCAGATGGTGATACTTACGAGACTACCCAAACTACTGCCGATGGACTGAAAGGCGGCGACTACGGGGATAAAATTTGGGTTGTGAAATATTAACTTGTATAAGCCTGTAAATAATAAGGACCAATAAACCGGTAACTATTTTTTTAACTAATTTTCCTTCATGATTTTACTTCAAATTGTAACTGATTCTGCCACGGTGGTCGACCCGTTAGCAGGTCAGTCTTTATCTATTATTGACCTGGCTATAAAGGGAGGTTTTATGATGATACCCATTGCGCTATGCTGGGTATTGGCAATATACCTTTTTATAGAACGATACATCACGATCAAAAAAGCCAATGAGGAACCTGGACCGTTCATGAGCCGTGTAAAAGAATTGGTTCTGCGTGGCGATATAAATGGCGCCAAAATGCTTTGTTCTCAAAATCAAACGCCGGTTGCGCGAATGATTGAAAAAGGCGTAGCCCGGATAGGAACTCCTTTGAAAACGATAGAAGCTTCCATTGAAAATGTAGGGAAGATTGAAGTTTTTAAATTGGAGAAAAACCTGGCAACACTGGCCACGATTGCCGGAGCCGCTCCCATGATGGGATTTCTTGGAACCGTAATTGGTATGGTAGAGGCTTTTATCTCGATTTCTCAAGAGGAAGGTACTGTTAGCCCGAAGCTGCTATCGTCAGGCATTTACACCGCCATGATCACAACGGTCGCGGGGTTAGTGGTGGGGATTATCGCCTATTTGGCTTATAATTATCTTGTATCCAGGGTACAAAAGGTTGTTCATAAGATGGAATACACTTCTATCGATTTTATTGATCTCCTTCAGGAACCCAGATAACAATAACATCGTTTAGAAAATATGGACTTTAAATCAAAGAATAAGATTGACGCAAGTTTCAGCATGGCTTCCATGACAGATCTTATTTTTTTGTTGTTGGTATTCTTTATGCTCACGTCGTCTTTTGTCACTCCTTCAGGACTACCCGTGAATCTACCGAGCAGCAAAGTCAGCACAATTGAGGTTCAAAAGGTTTCCGTAACGGTGACCAAAGATCTCAGGTATTATGTTAACGAAAAGAAAATTACAAAAGCTACTTTAGAAGGAGAGTTAAAGAGCAGGCTGGCTGGTCCCGGCGGATCGGTTGTTTTACACATTGATCGAGATGTAGCCTCCGAGCACTTGATCTATGTTGCAGGCATAGCGACATCATTAGAAGCGAAAGTGGTCGTGGCAACCAAGCCAAAATAATATGAGCGAAGAGGAACGAGAAAAAAAGAACAAGAAAATTGCACTGATGTATACGACCGGTATACAAGTCGTGCTGTTTGTGCTCTTGTTTTTTATTGTAGCCTGGCGCGCTCCGGACCCTCCGCTTCCTGAGTATGGCATTGAATTAAATTTTGGTATGGATGAGGAAGGAAGCGGCAACGTTCAACCTGAAACGCCAGTAGGAAACGACGGGAAAAAGGAAGAGCCGATTAAAGAAAGTAAGCCAGAAGTAAAAGAAAAAGTCGAACCTGTTGAGGAAAAAATTATCGAAGAGGTTAAACCTGTAGAGCCCAAAGTTGTCGAGGAACAGATCGTTTCCAAAATAGAAAGCCCTGTGGTTGTAAAAGAAAAGAAAGAAGAAGTAAAACCTGCTGAAAAGCCTGAAGAGAAAAAAGTTGAGCCTAAAGTAGTTGAGAAAAAGGTAGAGGAAAAGCCCAAGATTAACCCAGATGCTGTTTACAAACCCAGCACGCAGCCATCCACTTCAGATGCTAAATCAACCTCTGATAAAGCCGGGAAACCTGGAAATCAAGGAGATGATCCGGGTAAAACTGGAGATAAAGGAAGTCCTGAAGGAAAGTTAGACGCGGATGCATTGTACGGAAAGTCTGGCGGCGGAGATGGGGGTTCAAGTCTTGCACTTTCCGGTTGGACCTGGAATGAAAAACCCAGTCCGAATGTGCCGAACAATGAGTCAGGAAGATTGGTATTTGAAATTAAGGTCGATTCTAATGGGGACATCGTTTCAATTAGAACCTTAGAGCGAAGTGTTAGTTCCGAAGCAGAGCAGGTTTGCAGACGGGCTGTCGAAAAACTTACCTTTAATAAAACAGGCGCCAACGTTCCTGAAATATCAACCGGTAAAATTACATTTTTAGTACGCGCAAAATAGTCCTCATGCAACAGCCGTGGATAGAGTTTATTCAAGACGTGCTCATTACCATTCATGAAAATATTCGCGATCTAAAAGAAAGGCCGATCTGAAGAGCTTACTCATATTGAAGCCAAACTATTATAGCCTATTATGGAATCCTTTCTGCCCTTAAGCCAGTGCAACGGAATTTAAAATCCCGCACGATCAGATAGGGTTTTAATCCGTATAAAGATCAATTGTTACCTCAGGCGCGATGTTCAAATCCTACGAAGAAACACTAAACTTTCTTTATCAGAATTTGCCTATGTTTCAGCGCATTGGAGCTGCGGCCCTGAAACCCGACTTAAAAAATACGGTCGCTTTATGTGAAACACTTGATGACCCTCAGTTAAAATTTAAAAGTATTCATGTAGGGGGAACAAACGGGAAAGGTAGCACGTCACACATGCTAGCTTCAATCTTGCAAAGTTCAGGATATAAAACCGGGCTTTATACGTCTCCTCATCTTAAAGAGTTCACAGAGCGAATCCGAATAAACGGTAAAGAAATTCCAAAGGACGTTGTAGTTGATTTTACAAATCGTATTCAGTCGGCCCTTGAAACAATAAAGCCCTCGTTTTTTGAAGTAACTGTTGCCATGGCATTTGATTACTTTGCACACGAGCAGGTGGACATTGCGGTGATCGAAGTTGGCTTGGGTGGTAGGCTTGACTCGACGAATGTTATTACTCCTGAGATATCGGTGATCACAAATATCGGATGGGACCACATGGATTTGTTAGGTGACACCCTGGAGAAAATTGCACAGGAGAAAGCCGGGATAATAAAGCCTCTTATTCCAGTTGTTATTAGTGAACGGCAATCCGAAGTTGAAAACATTTTCAGGCAGAACGCTTCTGCTGCAAATTCCAACATACATTTCGCCTCTGATCATTTCAAAGCCATTTCCAATGCCGACCCTAGTCAAGATACGCTCGACCTATACGAAGGAAAAAATTGCCTGTTGAAAGCCGTAAAGTTATCCTTACAAGGAGTTTATCAAAAGAAAAATGTGGTGGGCGTACTGAAGGTTGTTGATATTTTAAGAAGCCAAGGATGGAAAATTTCAGATGGTGATTTAGTTTCAGGCCTCGAGCGAGTCGTAACACAAACTGGACTTAAAGGAAGATGGCAAGTATTGAATAAAAAGCCGCTCATTGTCTGCGATACGGGCCATAACATCAACGGAATTACCGAGGTTTTAAACCAGATCAAGACCCAGCGCTTTAAAAAGTTATGGGTTGTCTTTGGAATGGTTAAAGGAAAAGACGTAACGGCGGTATTAAAGCTTTTACCTTCCGAAGCTTACTATTATTTTTGTCAAGCTAAAATCCCGAGAGCATTAGACGCTACGTTACTTTGTGAAGAAGCTAAACATTATCAACTGCAGGGTGAGGTAGTGGTGGATGTGAACGAAGCACTTCACCGCGCAAAGCAACAAGCGTCTGACGAAGATATGATTTTCATCGGTGGTAGTACTTTCGTTGTAGCAGAAGTCGAAAATTTATGACCTTGCACGATTCAGCTTATTAATAAACTCATAAAATAGAATGAAAAGAAAGCAAGAGCGCTTTAGGATTATCGAAGAACGTATTAATGTCATTGAACGAACGAAGGACCTCTACGACGACATGAAGGGAAAGTGGCGCTCGCACTATTTTCAAAATGATAACCCGATCACCCTAGAACTTGCATGTGGGAGAGGCGAGTATACCGTAGGTCTGGCTGCACTCTTTCCAGAACGCAATTTTATTGGTGTTGATATTAAAGGCGAGCGTATCTGGAAAGGAAGTTCGGTGGCACTCGAGCAAAATCTAAAAAATGTTGCCTTTTTGCGTACGCCTATTTTACTGATAGAAAACTTCTTTCTTCCTGGAGAAATTAATGAAGTATGGATAACATTTCCAGATCCAAGGCCAAGGAAAAGGGACATTAAAAGGCGCTTAACCAGTCCGAGGTACTTTGCGATCTATAAGAAGCTGATGAAAGAAGGAAGTTACTTCCGGCTGAAGACGGACAATACTGATTTTTTCCAATACAGTCTGGAAGAGGTTCGGGAACGGAATGATATTACCGACTTACAATTTACAACCGACGTTTACCACTCGGAACACCGACCTGAATGCTTTGATATTAAGACGAAGTATGAGGAGCACTTCGCTGCAAAAGGAGAAACAATAAAGTATTTGAGGTTTAAGTTTTAACTTCTTAATTTTCTTTATGGATGAACATACAAACTTTGACCTGGAAGAGAAATTTCTGACAGCGGATCGCCTTATTGGCGAAAATAAGATTAGCGAAGCAGCACATATGCTGGAAGAGATTTTACATGAAGCGCCAGACTTTGGCAAAGCGCATAATCATCTAGGTTGGCTGCATGAAACGAAGTTTAAAAATTATGATAAGGCACAGGAGCATTACCGGCTTGCCATCAAATTTTCGCCTGAGTATCCTGCTGCACACTATAACTATTGTTATTGTCTCTCCACCTTACGTAAATACGATGAATTGGAAAAGGTACTCGAACAAGCAATCAAGGTATCGGGTATTAACTACGCTACCCTTTATAACGAATACGGATTGCTCCGTGAAATCCAGGGAAACCTTGATGATGCCATTCATTATTTCAGGCTGCATATCAAAAATTCTTTCGACTCAAAGAGCATCGAAACTGCTGTTGATTCTATTAAGCGATGTGAGAGGAAGAAGGAGTTAATCTAGTGTCGTGTCAAGTGAGCTATGAGCCTCAAGCTACAAGCGGCAAGTAGGTTGTGCTAAATAACTACACGATACGTGCTGTACACAGAAAATATTTGAAATCACCGAAACAACTTGGGGCTTGCAGCTTGAGACTTTGATCAGGCACTCGTGATGCGTAATGCACAGCTAGGTTCTAAGTACGTCAAAACAGTGTTGACACGACACTAGTTCTTTCTCTCGGCAATTGATAGCATGCTTTTTGCGAACCGTTCTCTTGATTCGAAGCCTATTTTCATGAAAGAATTTTTGAAGCTTTTTTTAGCTCGTCTGAAGGCTAAAATAGTCGACTTTTATACTCAACCAGGTTTTTACAAGCGTCTGATTGGTTATCTATCGGTGGTGATATTGGGTGTTTTTTCCGCAGTTTTTATTTTTGTGGGGTTAGTGTGGATGGGAGCATTTGGGAGTATCCCCGGTAAAAAAGAATTAGGCGCAATAAACCATCAGGTTGCAACCGAGATCTTTAGTGCCGACAGTATTTTACTCGGACGATATTACTGGCAAGAACGTTCTACGGTTCCAGCCCAGGAAATAAGTTCGTCTCTTAAAGAAGCCCTTGTTGCTACGGAAGACGTTCGCTTTTTTAAACACAAGGGAATTGATACCCGAAGTCTACTGCGTGTATTTTTCAAAAGTATTTTACTCCAGAGGGAATCGGCAGGAGGTGGCAGTACGATCACACAACAATTAGCGAAGAATCTTTATCCACGCAGATCCTTTGCATTTTTCTCTCTGCCCATCAACAAAGTGAAGGAAATGCTCATCGCGAGGCGATTGGAAGATGCATATTCAAAAGATGAAATCTTAGTTCTTTATTTAAATACCATTCCGTTCGCCGATAATGTATATGGCGTGAAGACGGCGGCCGATCGTTTTTTTTCAACTTCTGTAAAGTCTTTGAGTGCTGATCAGGCGGCCGTACTGGTTGGCATGCTTAAAGCAACGCACCGCTATAATCCGCGTCTTTTCCCGGAACGCGCTATACAACGAAGGAATGTGGTGCTGGCTCAAATGCAGAAATACAATTTCATCTCGGATGAGGAGAAAAAAAAACTTCAGCAAAAACCACTGGGACTTCGTTACAATAAAATTACGCACAACTCCGGACTAGCACCCTATTTT
This sequence comes from uncultured Chryseolinea sp., assembly GCA_964484845.1. Taxonomy (GTDB): domain Bacteria; phylum Bacteroidota; class Bacteroidia; order Cytophagales; family Cyclobacteriaceae; genus Chryseolinea. The sequence goes on from CAZAHL010000110.1 coordinate 17,033, forward strand.
CGAGAGTACTTAAAGAATGAGCTACTTCGATGGTGTGCCACTCATAAAAAGGAAGATGGTAAACCATATAATTTATACACCGATGGTTTGAAAATATTTACGACGATCGACTCACGATTACAACGATATTCCGAATTGGCTATGCAAGTCCATATGAAGGAATTGCAAAAGAAATTTGGCAAGCAGGTAAACAAACGCACCTTAACCGAAGTTGTGAAAGGACATGCTGCCCAATTGGCCCTTTATAAACAGCTGAAGAGTGAAGGTTTGTCAGAAAAGGAAATAGTCGAAGAATTAAAAAAACCAGCCTTCCGAAAAATCTTTACGTGGGAGGGCGGAAAAGAATTGGAGATCAGTATCTACGATTCGTTGCAGCACCACCTGCAATTTCTTCAGGCAGGTTTGTTAGCGCTCGATCCTAAAACAGGTCATCTTAAAGCATGGGTAGGAGGTATTGATCATGAATTTTTTCAATACGATCATGTCCGGGAAAGCACCAAGCGACAGATAGGTTCCACCTTCAAGCCCATTGTATATGCGGCTGCGTTAGAGCGGGGAGTGGATCCCTGTGAATATGTATCGGCTCGTCAAACATCGTATTCGAACATGGAGGATTGGACACCTCAAAATTCCAGTTCCGATTCTTACGACAAAAAATATTCCATGGAGGGCGGTTTAGCTGGATCTGTCAATACCGTTTCTGTTAAGCTGCTAGAAAAAGCCGGAATTTCACAAGCTATTTCCACGGCAAATAAAATGGGCATCAGGAGTAATTTACCAAACGTTCCATCGATCGCTCTTGGAACTCCTTCCATTTCAATGATTGAAATGGTAAGCGCCTATGGAGTTTTTGCAAATGGCGGCAAGTATGTGAAGCCGGTTCTCGTAACACAAATTGTAGATAGTAAAAATAATGTTCTTGAAAGTTTTGAAGCAACGGAAAGTGTTCGAGCCATTTCGAAGGAAACAGCTGATATGATGATCCATATGTTGAAGCGAGTTGTGAATGAAGGCACGGGATCGAGTCTAAGAGCTCGTTATGGGCTGTCTAATGACATTGCTGGAAAAACCGGGACTACGCAGTCAAATGCCGACGGCTGGTTCATAGGTATCACGCCGAATCTGGTTATCGGTGCGTGGGTAGGTGCGGATGATCCCCGGCTTCATTTCAAGAGCACGTCTTTAGGCCAGGGCTCGGCAACAGCTCTTCCAATTGTCGCCAAACTTTTACAGCATGCAAATAAAGACAAGGGCTTGAACTCTATAACAAGGTCCAGGTTTGATCCTATCTCCCAAGACTTATTGGATAGGTTGGATTGTGACCTCGCCCGTTCCGATCGAAATTTTTTTCAACGTTTATTTAATCGGAAAAAAGGAGTCAAGACCAAAAAATTTAAATCTAGGAACTGATACTAACTTTACGCTAGTCTACACGTTGTAAAACCCATAACCAAGCACTTTTCACGTGTTTCTTTCTATCTACAGAGAACTGGAAATGAATTCCACACCCGCCAATAAAGGCCTTGTTTATCCCCTGTAATCCCCTTTAATTTCCAGCACGATTTTTTATTATTTGTTTACGTTGTTGATATGTTCAATCAAAAAAAGGAGGAGTTATGAATACCTATGGAAAAGAATATGAAGTAGATAATTTAACAGGCAAAAATCACGAAGGCCCCATGGCTAATTTACCTGTGAGAAGATTAACAGCCACGTCTATTATTGGTGATCGGGTAGAAAACCTGGATGGAGAGAATTTGGGGGAAATTGATAATCTTATGATCAACATTAATAGCGGAAGCATCGAATATGTTGTTTTGCAATCCGGGTCTTTCCTGGGAATAGGCGGAAAATTATTCGCGATTCCCTTCTCTCAACTATACTTAAATTCTGAAAAGGAGTGCTTTATATTAAACCGGGAGAAAGAATATTTAAAACAAATTCCAGGTTTCGATAGAGATCACTGGCCAGATACCAACGATCATTCCTATTTTAGTGATGTGGACACTTATTGGAATTCGTCTACCGCACCAGGAAAATTCTAAAATAAAAATGCCTATTTCTTGTTAGTCAAACCGTCATTGCGAAGTGATGTGACTAATTTATTTCAATCGAAATAAATTAGAATACATCCGCGCAATGACGTCCTATTTTGCACCGATGTTCCCGATCATTTTTTTCTTCGTTGATCAATCCAAATGGGTTAAATCGTTAATTTAGGAGATGGAATCACATCTCTCAAAGGTCTTTATTTCTGAAAGCATCGGAAGTGTCTCTTCGTTGCTATTATTGCCGAAACAGTCGAAGGCAATAATAGTGTTAGCGCACGGAGCGGGAGCCGGAATGACGCACCGGTTTATGGAAAATCTCTCTCATAGTCTGGCAGAACTTTCAATTGGTACCATTCGTTACAACTTTCCCTTTATAGAAAAGGGGAGCAAAAGGCCTGATCTTCCTGCCATCGCTGAAAAGACTGTCAGCATGATGTGTTCCTATACTAAAGAATCATTTCCGAAGATGCCGATTTTTTTGGGTGGGAAATCATTTGGTGGCCGTATGTCATCTCAATACTTTTCGAAAAAGCATCCTGAGGGGGTAAGCGGAATTGTGTTTTATGGTTTCCCGTTACATGCTCCCGGCAAGCCAGGTATTGACCGGGCCGAACACCTTAGCTCGATTGAAATTCCAATGCTCTTTCTTCAGGGATCACGTGATAGCCTCGCGGTTTATGAATTGATAGAAAAAGTTTGCGCTAAGCTGCCGACCTCTACCCTTGAAAAGTTTGAGGGAGCGGATCACTCTTTTAAAGTTAAAAACACCGAAGTAGTAGATGAATTGGCTCAAAGAACCTATAAATGGATGCAAAACACTATAAATGGTTGGTAAAATGATTTTCCAGCCCATAACCGGTACGGTATTTAAGGGATTTAAACCAGAACCTTTGGCAGAACCATCAAACTTTCATTTATTCTTCTATATTTGCGAATTATAGTAATTTTAATAATCAATTAATGAAAGAAGGAACAGTAAAATTCTTTAATGAATCAAAAGGATTCGGGTTTATTAAGGAAACATCAACAGGGCAAGAGTATTTTGTACACATTTCAGGTCTTCTTGTCGATCAGATCCACGAAAATGATGCAGTCACTTT
>CAZAHL010000111.1:0-20126 GCA_964484845.1 uncultured Chryseolinea sp.
GTTTGCCATCCTTATAATTACCAATCCAGGTTTCATATTGTTTATTCAATTTTCTTAAGTAGTCTAGGCGAATTGAATATTCAAAGTCCCTGCCCCTTTTTTCAATCTGCCGCACTAATTTTGGGATATCTGCTTTCAAGTAAATCAGCAAATCAGGAGGTTTTACAAAACTGATCATGGAAGTAAAAATGTCGAGGTAACTTTGATAATCACGTTCCGTGAAGTTACCGCTTTGATAAAGATTTGCGGCGAAGATATAAGCATCTTCATAAATGGTACGATCCTGTATCGTTGGTTTCTCGCTGCCATAAATATCATTTATTTGTTTGAACCGGCTATTCAAAAAATAGATTTGAACGTGAAATGCCCACTTGGTCATGTCTTGATAAAAGTCGCGCAAATACGGATTGTTATCCACCGATTCATAAAGTGGATTCCAATTATAGTGCCGGGCCAGCTTTTCCGTCAGTGTAGTCTTTCCTGAACCAATGTTGCCGCAGACGGCAATATGCCTTAACGTATTCATTACCTTTAAAATATTTTTTTATCCAGCGGAGAGCGATGGCAATCACAGCCATTTCTTTCTTTTAAAATACCATAAAAAAATCATCGAAGAGAAAACCATAAGAGCGATCGCGAAAGGATATCCTGTCATCCATTGCAGTTCCGGCATGAACTTAAAGTTCATTCCATAAATACTCGCTATCAATGTAGGTGGCATAAAGACAACGGTAACAACCGTAAAAATTTTGATCACCTGATTTTGTTCGATGTTCACTAAACCCAAAAAAGTATTTTGCATATACTCCAGCCGCTGCGAGATAAACTGAGAATGCTGAAGTAATGATGCGATATCTTTCATAATGATCTTCAATCGTTCATTTTCAATTTTATTAAATTCTGGTATCCGGATCAATGAACTTACGACGCGCTGTTTTTCTGTGGTCGTTTCGTGTAACAACATAACGTTTTCTTGTAGTTGTGCTATTCCTAAAAGAAGATCTTGTTTTAATGAACGTTGTGCGATCATCTCTTTGCTGATGATATTTAATTTTCGGTTGATGCTTTCGATTAAATCAGCATCGCTGTCGATATGCGTTTCCAGAATGGACAAGAAGACGTCCAGGCCATGCTCCTTCATCTCAGCAGATACCGATTTAAGTTTGCGCACAGCTTCCGCAAATATTTTAAGATCTCCCTGCCGATAAGTAAACAGCGTATTTCCCTTAAGAATAAAAGTGATGTTCTGGACGTTTATCTCAGCATCGGTTGAAACGACACCTAAATTTATCTCAATGGTTTCATCTGTTTCTAAAAAGCGCGAACTGCTTTCAATTTCCTGAAGCTCCAGTGATGTGAAGAATTCTATCTTGTAGTTTTTTTCAACAAATTCTTTCTCTTCCGCAGACGATGATTGTAAGTCAACCCAAATGACGGTATCGAGGGCTAGTATTTCATCGAATGAAATATTTTTGAATTGATTGATTTTCCCTTTACTGGCCGTGTAAACCCGAATCATAGTGCAATTTATCGCTCGCAATTTATGACCAATATTTTAATTGATTTAAATAAGGATGTTGTTTAAGTATAAATTCTTTGGTGTTATAGCACGTTTATTTTCGAATCAATAGACTAATAAAAGAAAAGGACCTGTCAGGTTTTAACCCAACAGGTCCAATTCAACCTGTAAAAGATCTTTGTTACGTTTTGTCTGATTCCTCAGCTTCTTCCGTTTTTTTTAGTTCCTCATCGATAATTTTTTCTATAACGGCCCGCTGACGCTCATCAATTGTTTTGTCGACGTTGGCCTGTTTTTTCATAAAGCGCAACATAGCGTTCTTTTTTATTTCGTAGGCAATAAAAACAGAGTATTCATTTGTCTTCTCATTAAAATATTTCTCCTCTCCCATTTTCCGCAGATCCGCCAGATTCGTGTTCATTACCTGCCTTACCAGGCTTTGAAATTTATCGGCTACGTCGGCACCTTTTTCGTTTTCCGCCTGGCCGAGATACTGATCCGCAACCTGTTTCATCGTTGTGTTAACCTGCCCTGCGAGCTGAGCCTTAGCTTCAATATCGGCTTTGCCCCTTGCTATATTATCTTGCGAACTAACCCCCTTGCCAGTAGCCCTAAAAAATCTGTTGTTGGATTCATAAGCGTTTCCCCGAAAAGGCTCCTTTACTTTTTGTCCCAGAGGACTTGGTGAACAACTCCATACAATCAGGCTCAAACCTATCGCAACGATGTTTAATATTTTCATAAATACTCGCGAGATTAGAGGGCTAAAGTACGAAAATTGTGCCAGAGAAATAGCCGATTATTTCGCTGGATCTGGTAAAGCTTTAACAAGTACCTTCCATCGAAAGGCCCATCGCCAGCCAACGGTAAACCTTCCAATCTTTGCGGCTTTCAGTATTTGAATGAGCTCATCCTTTTTAAACGCGCGTAGCACCGATAGAGGGGCGTCATACTTTACCATTTCTGATCTTGAAAAAACGCGAGTTAGAAATTTAATCGAATAATAAGCGAGCCAGTGACGGTGTATGTCATTGATTACAAATCCTATCTTAACATTGTTTTTCAATTGCGTGAAAAAGCTGATGAGTTGTTCGTTTGTAAAATGATGATAGAAAAGAGTACCTAGTACAATGTCGAACTTTTCATTTTGAAAATCCTTACTAAAAATATTCATCGCTCGAAACTGGATGTGCGGTTGATGAGCCAAGTTCTTCTTTGCAAACTCAATAATGTACGGGTTCGCATCGATGCCGATAAGTTTGATTTTCATCTTTCGCGCCCGGGCCCATCCATCAATTATTCTCAGCATATCTCCTCCACCGCACCCCAAGTCAGCAACGGTAATTTCTTCATTCTTATCCCACAATTTTACCAATTGAGAGATCGCACGAACGGTGATCTGATTGCCTCCCAGCCATTTATTTATTACTTCCAGTTCTCTTAACGTCTGATCCAATACCATACCCGCGCAGTTCAGATCATCCATGATCTCAAGTTCTTGTGATCGTTGAGAAAAGTCAGGCATACCGGGTTAGTGTGTTTCAATTTTTAACACCATACTCTCAAGCGTTAATCCGGGACCAAAAGCAAAGCTTAAGATGTATTCATTGTGATGCTCGGGCCGGAGTTTTGACATTAAGTTATGGAGCACAAATAAAATTGTTGGAGAAGACATATTCCCATAGTTTTTCAAAACAGCATAGGCTGCTTCATTTTGTTCTCGTGTAACTCCTAACTCAAGTTCAATATTTTCAAGAATTTTTTTTCCTCCCGGATGAATCGCGAAGAATTGAATATCCGAAAGTTTTCTTGAAATTTTAGTTAACAACGTATCTGTCAATTTCGCGATTCCACTCTTAATGATAGACGGAACATACGTTGATAATTTCATTTCGAATCCGAGATTACCGATGGCCCACGCCATGTCCTGATCACTTTCTGCAATAAGAGCGCTATGAAAATTTTCGGGTTTAAGTTTCAGCAACTGCTCGGTTTCTGATTCTACTAACAAAGCCGCGGACCCGTCAGCAAACAGAGCATTTGCCAATAGATTGTCTTCGGTGGGTGTTTTCTGAAAATGAAGACTGCATAGTTCGGTACACACAATAAGTATTTTTGCATCTGTATTTTGATGACAAAAAGCATCAGCAATTTTTAACGCATTAAAGGCTGCATAACAACCCATAAAATTTATTCCGGTTCGTTGCACCGAGGGAGATAAATCATATCGCTTCACCAAATCAATATCCAGGCCAGGAGCATACATTCCTGTACAGCAAACGACAATTAAGTGCGTCACTCTTTTAATTTCAAATCCTGGCACTGATTGCAACATGTTGTCGATTGCGTGAGAACTTAAGTCAAGCGCATTTTCCCGAAAAACCATTAATCTTTTTTCGGTGGAAGGAAATGGTTCGAAATCCGGAGTATTAGAATAGAATGTAAAATCATTTTCTACTCCATAGTCTTTTAAAACAGAATGACGGAAATCGATTCCGCTGGCTTTAAAGATTGTACGAAGCAACCTGCTTTCGTTGTTGGATAATTGCATCGCTTTAATCATAAAGTCAGCTATTTTTGTTTGGCTGAATCGATTTGGCGGATTTGCAATCCCGATGGCGGTGATGTAGCTCATTTAATCATTATCTTTCAAAGAACTTAAATTTAAAGGCAAGCTGTTCAACGAGCTTTGTAATAATTTTTGCAACATGTTCACCTCCTCATCATGGCTTCATTTACGCATCCCATTCTCTTACTTTTTACTTCCGGTATTCCTTTTTAGCCTTGCAGTTTCTCCTAATATAAGCTCCAAACCGATACTTTGGACATTTATTATTGTCCATTTTTTCCTTTATCCAGCAAGTAATGGATTCAACAGCTACTTTGATAAGGACGAACAAAGCATCGGTGGCTTAAAGTATCCTCCGCCGGTTAATAAAGGCCTATATTATCTGTCATTGCTTTTTGATTTGATCTCCATTATCCTGGGGGTTATAATGATTAACGTCCCGTTCGCAATAATGCTTTTTATTTATGGTCTTGTGTCCAAAGCTTATAGTCATCCCCAAATCCGGTTAAAAAAATTTCCGATAACTGGTTGGATTGTGGCTGGTCTGTTTCAGGGGTTGTTCACTTTCGTGATGTGCTATATCGGTATCAATAAATATTCGTTTGAAAATGCTTTCAGTCTGTCGGTTTTGATCCCCGGATCATTGTCTACGATAATGCTTTGGGCGAACTATCCAATGACACAAATTTATCAGCATGAAGAAGATGCAAATCGCGGGGATATGACCTTCAGCAGAATGCTAGGCATTCTAGGAACATTTTATTTTGTGGGCACAACTTTCAGTATTGTGATGATTGGATTCGTTCTGTACTTTCTCTCTTTTTATAATGGAAATTATGCTTTGATATTTCTAGTGGCGCTCTTTCCCGTAGCAACATATTTTGTTGTCTGGTTTATTAGGGCATACAAGGATGAAAGTAAGGCTGATTATAGTCACACCATGTGGCTTAATTTTATTTCAGCAACTTGTTTAAATGCTTTCTTTATTTACCTTTTTCTAGGTTCCACTCACATTAAGCAACTTTTTCAGTAGCCATTCAGTGAATATTTGCTGCTTTTTTTAGCGGCCTTTCTTCCCATCTTTTTCGCGGTCTTAGCGGGCTTTCTTCCGGATTTTTTTGGTGCTTTTTTTGGAACTTTGGCCCCACTTTTACGTGCTTCCGATAGACCAATGGCAATTGCTTGCTCTCTGCTGGTCACCTTTTTTCCGCTTCCACTTCGAAGCATACCACGTTTTTTCGTGCATCACCTTCTCAACTTTTCTTTGAGCTTTCTTTGAATACTTTGCCATAGTGTTGTGTTTTATTTATAGGCGGCAAATTTTATACCTTATTGTAGTACAAAGACGACGTGCTGTTTGTCGCTGATGGTGACGCGTATGTAAAAATATTTTGAAAGAATAAATTCGGAAATTTTCCAGCAATAGTGTAGATAATTATCAACATATTGACGGAGGTCGACCGGAGTTTTTTAAAATGGATCACCATGCGTATTCCGGATGATCATCTTGGCAATTGGTCGAATATTGATAGCGAGGCTAACGGCCATATTCGAGGTCCATTCATTACCAAATAATTTTTGCACCTGTCTTCCTAACCATAAACGCTTTTTAAAAAGCCTACTCCATCTTTGGGCGTAATCTCGCTCAAGTATGTCCCGGGAAAAATGCGCTTTTGTAAGGCTGTGGACTAAGAGTTCGCTCAAAATTTTTGACGAGTGAATCGCCATGGCCATACCGTTTCCACAAAGCGGTGTTATCATTCCAGCAGCATCTCCGGTCATTAAAATATGCTCTTCGACAGGAAGCTTTGTATCAAATGAAATTTCATTGATCGTCTCTGGCTTGTCAAAGAGCGATTCAGAATTACGAAAAATGTTGTTAAGAAACGGATTTTGAAAGAGCGTTTCTTCTTCCATTTCTTTGATATTTTTAAACTTCCTAAGATTGTCCCGATGCGTAAGGTAGCATAAGTTAGTTCTGCCTTCTTCGACATTGCTGATGCCGCAGTATCCTCCTTTAAAATTATGAAGTGCAATTAAATCATCCGGGTGATCAGATTTAATATGATACTTAACGCCGACATAAGGCGACCTTTTTTGAACAAAACTTCGGTTGAGTTGAAGGTCAATTTTAGAACGCTTACCAAAGGCTCCAATTACGATATCCGCTTCCAGTTGTCGTTGGCTTGTATTGATTTCGAAATGTTCGTGATGAAATTTTATAGTTTCTACCTCCTCCTTTAAGCAAAAATTTACACCATACGACTTGGCTTTTTCGAACAGAAAATTATCAAAAGCATAACGGCTTATTCCAAATCCCCCCAGATCGAGAGGCAGCGTTTCCGTTTTTCCGTTTACAGCCGACAATTGAAATCGTCGGATAATGGGGGGATGAAATGATTCGGGAAATAATTGAAGGGATTTAAGAAAAGGAACTGTTTCATTGGAAATATATTCTCCGCAAACTCTGTGGAAAGGATATATTTTCTTCTCAATCACCATGCAGGGCACGTTGTTATTCACTAGTTGAATTGCAGTTAGCAATCCAGACATGCCTCCGCCGATGATAACTACGCTCTTCAAGAATGGTAAATTATTCTTTAAATGAGAAAATTTAAAACGATAAAGGCCTTCTTTGAATGGTTTTGGCTACGGAACAGATCTTGTAACGTACCTTTTTGCGTTAATATACTGTTAAAATCTCAGTTGACTTATGGAAACAATTATTCAAAACTCTCAAAGTTCAAATCCCCTGAATGTTTTGCTCATCGGAAACAATCCTATGGAGATGGGAAGTATCTTAGAAAAACTTGGTCAGGTACGAGACCAAAAAATCACAACAGAGATCGCGTTTGATTTGAAAAGTATTTTAGAAAGGCTGGTTCGCTTTAATCCAAATTTTATTTTTATAGATGATAACATTGGTCGTTTTGAATTGAAACAAACGGTGAAGCAACTATCAATGAATCGAAAAACCAAAGACATCCCTATTACCGTATTAAAGAGTTCTAATTACCAGGAGGCTATGGGCGCGTCGAGTATTTTAGATTATTTATTGAAACAGAATTTATCGGCGGATGCATTATGCAATACGGTTAGAAACTCCCTAAGATTCCGAAGAACACAGCTATATCTAAACAAGGTTTATAAGAGAAGAAAGAGAGCCTTATTAACGTCCGTTGTTTCCTAGTATAGGTTCGCCAGGTTTACCGCGAACGCGAGCAAGCTTGTTGCCTTAAATAATAGTTGGCCCTTACCCTTAATGCGTGCGGTAGTAAACTCTAGATTTGATCCTGAAGATGAATTTCCTTCCTCAGTCTCTCGCCTTTTCGAGAGATCTCAATTTTGACTCTCCTTCCGGGCTTGCTATTGAAAAACCCATTTACACTGTTAAGATCCAAATTTTTAACGGCGATTCCATTCACACTTAATATTTCGTCCCCAGGCAGTATACCACCGACTTGAGATGCCGATCGCTCACGTACCTCGGTCACTTCAAAAATGTTCAATGCAGAACCTTTTGCTTTAATTGTTATTCCGCTGAGGTTATAGTAAAAACTATTTTTGAATGATGTATTCTTCCTAATGTAAATCTTCTCTTTAGGAAAATTGAATACAATTGTAAAGCGGCTCATAACTTCACCACCCACTGAACCATGCCTAAAAATGTTACCCATTTTTAAACTGTCGATGTAACTATTTGGGTCCGGAAAATTGACAATTACCCTTTCGAGTTTGTGGGTTCCAAGGTTTACGGATGCTATTCTGCCTACTTTGCCGAAAATTTCTCCTCCAAGTCCTCTTCCCAAGAGACTGCTTACAGCATGAGCCGGGACTTTGATACGTTTGTCAGAGGTGGTTTCTAGCATCAATCCATGACTCGCGCCCGAATCCATTAAAAGCTTTGCGTTAATGGATGTCCCATCTTGCAATACAATCTGCGAATTAATATAAGGTTTGGTATCCTCGATAACGATGGGGATGGTCTGAAACTTTCTGCGCTTATGAAACCGCTGGGGCGTCATTAAAGTCAGCATTTTCTTTTGATAATCGATTTCAATGATAAAGCGACTGAACAGCTCATATCCTAAAATACCATGTACATCAGTACCTAGATAGTTTCTTAATTCCAGGTAATCCTCAGCTAAAACTAGCATGGCATGGCCGCGTCCATTTACGCCGGGCAGGCCGATGGATACATTGTTAGTTACATAGGCATCCACAAGCTTTTCACCGCCGGGACCAGATATAGTGTATTTGCGAGAGTAGGGGAGATTAAGAATGTCAGAGAAAGTCTTTTGAGTCAGGATGGTGGTTCGCACACCTGTATCTAAAATAAATTTTAGAGGCAACGCGTCATTCAATACAACCGGAACCACAATGAGGTTATTATAGATTTCGATGGGAATCTGTACTTTGCTCTTGCCATCTGCTAAAACAAAACCCAACGGTTGCCCATGAAGATGGTTCGCCATGGAGCAAATGAAACAGAATACCAGAATTCCCCGGACCATAATCTAACTCGCAAGTTCAAAAATAATTTCAGAGAGGAGGAGAGTATTGTTCCATTCTACCCGGATTACTGCTAATCATGACAAATTATCAATAGTCAATCAGGGGGAATTGGAAAATACTGCTGAATTAAAATGCAATGCAACTATCCGCTCTTCAAGTAAATATAGCACAGGAAATTGAAGGCGGCTATAATGAATACGTACCTCGGAAATATTCTTCTCTGGGATTAAAAAGAACCAAAAAAATTAACTTTCGTTATAAGCGAAGTTCAATATTTATTATCGTGCTTATTTTTACTAACCATTTTGTTAGGAAAAATCCACGGAGAAACTATAGCCAAAATAAACAAGGCTATTACTACAAAAAAAGGCCACCAAGATGCTACGTCCATAAAATGATTTTTGACACGTAAAAATAGGCCATTCCAAGTAATTTTAAGTAAAGATTCAAAAAATGTTTTAGCTTGTTAACCTTGTTTTGAAAGCAATATAAAGTCGTACGAATGAAAAGATTTTTGATAGTAGCCGGTGTTGCAGTAGCTGTGTTGATACTTTTAGGATTTGTGGCAAAATTTCTGGTCAAAAAACACGACAAATCTTTCAGCCCTGAAGAAGAAGTGACATTCAACGCGGAGGATTTCCAAATACGCGTATTTTATAACAGGCCATATAAAAAAGGAAGAGAAATATTTGGAGCGCTCGTGCCTTATGACGAAGTGTGGAGAACCGGCGCAAACGAGGCCACAACATTTCAAACCAATAAAGACCTTCTTATTGAAGGTAAGACGCTTAAAAAGGGTAAATATTCGCTTTGGACCATTCCCAATGAAGAAACCTGGAAGGTTATCTTTAATTCAGAGTATGGCCAATGGGGGGTGGGCGCCGATGGGGAGGCCAATCGAAATCCTACCAGGGATGTGCTTTCTATCGATGTCCATGCTGTTCAACAGGCGCGTGAATTTGAACAATTCACTATTTCATTTGAAAAGGTGGGGGCGGACGTCGAAATGGTTTTAATTTGGGATAAGACGTTGGTCGCAGTTCCTTTTTCGTACTAATTAATTATTTAGCATGCGCCACAGCCTTTACTGTAAGCTTTTTATTCTCTGGAAGCAAAGCGGGAATAGCATTGCCGAAATATTTTAAGCCCGTTGCGTCTGCGCCATATTTAATAAGTTGATCCACAATGGCTTTTCCTTGGATTAGTGTTCGATCATTGTGATAAATTGTCCTTGCGATAACAGTGTCACGTTTAATAGGCATCCCCAACGAATCAATAGCATCAATCTGAGACCGGATTGAATCCATCATAAACTCACTTAATTCGGGCGATGATTTAACTGAATCTTCCTCGTAACCGTTTAGCATAACTTGTATTTCAAAACGGAGTTGGGGATTAGCCCTGATCAACCTCGCAAGCCTTTTCAATTCTGTCTCAGAAGAAGATTCCAGTTGAGCCGTGGCAGGTCTGAACTGAACTAAGTCCAATGGGAATTCATCGCCTGCTGCTGCAGCCTTTAGTACTACGTTTACTTTTTCTTTTTGCGGAATTTTTTCCGACATTAAATCAACCTGCTTCGAAAAATATGCTACGTTACTTTTTTCAGGATCGACAGACATTTCATATTTAGAACCTTCTCTTAAATACAAAAAGTAGGAACCGTCGCCACCTGGCCTACCACTATAAACTTTCTTTGCTGTCGTTAAATCGGTAATCGTAATGTACGATGGTACGGATGAGCCTTCCGTATCTGTTATTTTTCCTTCCACTTTCATCATGCCCTTTGGACGCAGCTCATTCGGAAAAAGAAACTCCACCAGCTCATTGTTATTTTTTTTACCTGGGGCCTCCTTCAAAAGATATCTTCCTAAGGCGGCGGCACTCACAAACTGATCATCTTTATCGGTGTTAGCAAAATCCAACGGCACGGGGTCAGACCATGAACCGTTGTTGCGTCTCGTTAAAAATAAATCCATACCCCCTTTTGTTCCACTCATTTTATCGGATGAAAATATGAGGGTTTCATTGTCAGCCATAATACGGGGGCTTTGCGAATTCCCAGTGTTTATATTTTCGGCAAGTTCACTGGGCTCACCCCATTGTCCATTCGGTTTTTTATCAGATTGAAAAAGCTTGCATCCTGTGGCTTTGTTCTGATCCATTTTATCACATCGCATAAAATAAATGGTATTTCCATCAATAGATACCGAAGGACAGCCCTCATTCGCTTTTGAATTGATGGGGAGTAAAAAATTTTGTGGCTCAGACCAGGTTTTTCCTTTTAGATCACTGCTCATGATATCATATCCTCCCACGACGGGTGATTTAGCGGATGTGAAATACAATTTTTTGCCGTCCGCGCTTAACGAATATCCTTTAATAAAAGTCAGTCGGTTATTAATATTTTTGGGAAGTTCAACCGGCTCTATCCAATCGTTTTCGCGCGATGTATAGGAAACGACAAGCGCACCGTCCTCGCCATTGTTAGAAACAAATAAAAGCGCATTGCCATCATGACTTATATAAGGGGCATAAAGATTTAAGGAAGGGTGGTTAATTACTCCTGGAAGTCTTCTTGTTTTTGCCTGACTAAATACAATTAGCGACGTAATATGAATTAGTATATAGACACAGAAAAGTTTTTTCATAATAGCTACTTCAAAAAAGGGAATGATTTACAGTACGGACATTTTAAGCAAAATCCCGGACATAATTTACTTTCATATTTTCATTGTAACTTGGCTAAGTATCAAAATAGATTTTATTTCACGCCAAATGATTCAAATAATTCCTTCAATCGCCATCCGGAAAGGCAAAGTGGTTAAAATGCGTAAGGGCGATCCGTCCAGTGAAAAAGCGTACAATGAAAATCCGCTGGATTTGGCTAGGCGTTTCGAAGGTCATGGTATTGAAGTTGTCCATCTTGTTGACTTAGACGGTGCAGAAAAGGGTAGTCCGGTAAACTGGCATGTGCTCGAAGCCATTTCGGGTCACACAAACCTCAAAATTGATTTTACAGGTGGAATATCTACGGATGGCGATATTAGTAAAGCATATGAATTTGGTGCTGCCTATATAACAGCGGCAAGCATTGCGGTTACCGATCCTGAACTTTTTGCGTCGTGGATAGTCTCCTACGGCCGTGAAAAAATGACATTAGGGGCCGATGTTGTTGACATAAATACCAAGGAGCTCTTGTATCGTGGATGGCGTCAAACCACGCACGTGACGCTGTTCGATCATCTAGAATATTTTTATTCGCGAGGTTTAAAGTATGTAAAATCAACGGATGTGTCGAGGGATGGGGTCTTAGAAGGTCCGGCTTTTACCTTCTATAAAGAAATAATAACTGCTTTTCCTGAAATCTGTGTCTTAGCAAGCGGAGGTGTTCGCGGGGTGGATGATATTAAGCGTCTGAACGAAATGGGAATCTTTGCGGTGATCTTCGGCAAAGCGTACTATGAAGGCGTTCTCAGCCTTCATGACCTCGAACAATTTTTAGTGAAGAAACAGGCATGATCAGGCGTGATCTACTTTGCTAGTCTACGGTATCCTGAAGTTTATACTTCTGAAAAATGTAATAAAGGAAGTTAAACGACAAAATAGAATCATCCTCTTGAGATGGCTGCTTTCCTGGAGTTTTAGAGGGTTCCGGTTGATGAGTTTTCGGGGAACTCGCTGCACGTTTTATAACGACAGAGTCCTTGTAATTTGTCAATTGTGTTTTTCGTACAGATGGATCAAGCTCGCCTGGTGAAAACATCATTTTATCTTTTTCCTTATCCACCTCCAGATCGTTTGTTTCTGTGCCAGGGAAGCTGCCTTCCTGAGCATTGGCCACCATCGCGTTTAATGCACAGATGATACTTAATACGAGAACAAAAAGGATGTTATGAATTTTAATCCTCATGTTTAAAATGGTTTTAACGCCCCAATTTTATTCTTTGCATCAGAAAAATACAAAATTAAAATAAGCATTACGATTTTCTTTGGCATAACAACATGTTGAATTTAGTTTAAATAACCAATTTTATGAAATTTGGAAGCCTCTAAAGGACGGAAACATGATTTCAGGCACTATACGTTACGACGAGTTTAGAAAAGTTGATCTTCGTGCGGGCACCATTATAAAGGCGGAACGTTTTCCGGAGGCAAAAAAACCCGCTTATAAGCTGTGGGTTGATGTAGGTGAACTAGGAATTAAAACTTCCAGCGCGCAGATTACAGAACACTATGATTTAATCGACCTGGTTGGAAAGCAAGTGATTTGTGTAGTTAACTTTGAACCGAGGCAAATCGCTAATTTTTCTTCCGAGGTCTTGATTACCGGCTTCCCAGATGATAAAAATCAGGTGGTATTGTGTTGTCTTGATAAAGGTGTGCCAAACGGTTCACGGTTATACTGATTGGATATGATTTACTTTTCACACCTTGCTACGATAACAGGAGGCACAAATCTGCTCTTCACTCAAGACTTTCCAATCGAAACGCTTTCTATAGACAGCCGGAAAGTTTCATCCGACAAGGGAATCTTGTTTTTAGCAATCAAAGGTGATCGCCACGACGGACATGATTATCTTGACGATTTATATCGTAAAGGCGTTCGCCAGTTTATTGTCGAAAACGCCATCGATACCCGGAATCTTCCTGAGGCAAATATATTGCTAGTGCCGTCAGCCGTTGATGCATTACAAAAGTTAACCGCGTTCCATCGACAGAAATTCTCATACCCGGTTATTGGGATTACTGGAAGCAATGGTAAAACAATTATCAAGGAATGGCTTTTTCAAATGCTGTCGAAAATCCTGGTGGTTGTAAAAAATCCTGCGAGTTTTAACTCGCAGGTAGGGGTACCGTTATCTGTATGGCAAATGCAGGAGCATCATCAGGTTGGCATTTTTGAAGCAGGTATCTCCAAATGCGGCGAAATGGAAAAACTGGAAAGAGTGATTCAACCTACGATCGGAATTTTCACTAATATCGGCACAGCCCATGATGAGGGATTTCATAACCAGACTGAGAAATTAGACGAGAAATTAAAGTTGTTTAAAAATATCCAGGTACTCATCTATCGTAAGGATCAGGAAATCGTGGAAAATGCAATAGAAAAAGCCGGCATTAAAACTTTTTCGTGGGGTGTATCCGGATCCGGAGATGTAAAGATTTCTTTTCAGCATCATGCATGCTCCGTTACTTACGCTAAGGGTGCTCACACATTTCAATTGCCCTTCATCGACGCTGCATCCCTGGAAAATTGTGCGCACTGCATCACCTTGATGTTATACCTGGGGTATTCCTGTAAACAAATACAACGCGGAATAAATGGTTTACGGGCTGTATCGATGCGCATGGAAATGAAGGAAGGTATTAATCAATGCTATATTATTGACGATACTTATAACAATGACCTTGGCGGGTTAGAACTTAGCCTCCAGTTTCTAGCCCATCAAAATCAAAAGAAAGTAAAGAGGTTGATCCTATCTGATATTCTGGAGTCAGGTTTACCAGAGAAGGAAATATCTTTTGAAATAGCGCGTTACCTGAACAAAAATGGGCTGTCTAATTTTGTTGGGATTGGACCCGTACTAACAAAGTATAAAAGTCACTTTCCTTCAACTTCAATTTTTTATCAATCTACTCAAGACTTCCTGGATAACTTTAATTTTGAATCGCTCTACCAGGAGGTAATTCTTGTAAAAGGTGCGCGCACCTTTGCATTTGAAAAAATTGTTTCGCGGCTTCAACGTAAAGTACACGGTACTGTAATGGAAATTGATTTAGGCTCCCTCGTTCATAATTTGAATTTTTTTAAATCAAGGCTGAAGCCAACCACCAAGGTGATGGTGATGGTCAAGGCCTTTGCTTACGGTAGCAGTAGTCCTGAAGTTGCCAATGTTCTTCAATACCACAAAGTTGACTACCTCGGGGTTGCTTATGCCGATGAGGGCATTGATCTGCGTAAAAATAACATCAGCCTTCCCGTGATGGTAATGAACCCAACAGAGGATAGCTTTGATTCATTGTTAACGTTTAACCTTGAGCCGGAGATTTACAATTTCAAAATCTTCCATGCGTTGATACGTTATTTAGGCAACAGGCCATGCACGGTTCATTTGAAACTAGACACCGGCATGCATCGTCTGGGCTTCGAAAAGCAAGATGTTTTAGAAGTTATTAATTTATTAAAGCAGCATACTAACCTCTATGTTGCTTCCATATTCAGCCATTTGGCGGGAGCCGATGAAGATGAGCATGATAAATTTTCGAATTTACAAGCACAACAATTTATAGCATCGGCAGATTTAATTTCAAAAGCATTATCCTATAAGCCATTCTATCACCTGCTCAACTCACCGGGCATCCTTCGCTTTCCCCAACTGCAATATGATATGGTGAGACTAGGAATCGGTTTATACGGCGTGGATCCTACAAAAGAGAATTTTAAGGAGATGAAACCCGTAGCAACGTTAAAGACGATCGTATCCCAAATTAAAAACATTGCGAAGGGTGATAGTATCGGGTATGGCAGAAAAGGGGTCGCGGAAAAAGATCTAAGATTGGCAACGATCGCCATTGGATATGCCGATGGATTTAGCCGAGCTCAAAGCCGGGGTATTGGAGAGGTGTTGATAAAATCGAATCGGGCAAAAGTTGTCGGCAATGTGTGCATGGATATGACGATGGTAGATGTAACAGAAATAGAGGCTGAGGAGGGAGATGAGGCTATTATTTTTGGAAATGAGTTACCAATACAGGAAGTCGCTGCGAAAATTCACACAATTCCCTACGAAATTTTAACAAATGTGAGCCAACGGGTTAAACGTGTGTTTATTTCCGAAGGAATGTAAGCTAGGCATCCTTCGACTTTGACCAATTAATGACAACCCTAGTCTTTTTTAGGTCACGTGATGTGAACCGCAAGATCAAAGGCTTTCCTGGCTTGTCTATCGGGAGGCTTATTTTAACGACTTATGCGGATTCTTCGTTTTACTCATTCTATAGCGTATTCAAAACTAGCTATTTGATTGGATACCATTCGAACCACTTTTATATTTGTTGTTTAAATTTAATCTAAATAAGAAATGTCAGTTCTGGTTAGGAACGTGGCCCAAATGATTCCGGGGGAGGTGGCGGTGGTTTCGGGGTTTACCGACGAGTTATTATCTGTAAAACTTATGGAAATGGGCTGTCTGCCAGGATCTACAATTCGATTTAATTTTACAGCCGCCTTTGGAGACCCCATATGTATTAGTGTTTCCGGATATGAATTGTCCCTTCGCCTGGAAGAAGCCGTCACTATTTCAATTTTCAATTAATAAATGGCCAATCAGCGAACGCTTAAGGTTGCTTTGGTAGGCAATCCCAATTCCGGGAAGTCATCTCTTTTCAACCACCTTACAGGACTGAATCAAAAAATTGGAAACTTTCCAGGGGTAACGGTAGAAAAGAAATCGGGATTTTGCCGGCTAGACGAAACTACTTCAGCGGAAATAATTGATTTGCCTGGAACTTACAGTATTTACCCACGAAGTTTAGACGAGCAAATCGTCGCTGAGGTTTTGCTGGACCACCATTCACCGACTACACCCGATAAAGTTGTGGTGATTGTCGATGCAACCAATGTCAAACGAGGTTTTCTCCTTCTCACCCAGATCATTGACATAGGCCTTCCTACAATCCTGGTATTGAACATGATGGACCTGGCGGCAAAAGCAGGTATCAGTTACGACTTGAATGCGTTGTCAAAAAAATTGGGGATACCTGTAATACTCCTGAACGCCCGTAATGGAATAGGTCTTGATGAGCTAAAAAAAGTTATAGCCAAACCGTTGGACGCCCCTACTGAGCAAATTTTTTCGATCTGGAAAGAAGCTGAAGAACCGGTTAAAGAGTTACGGGCGCAACTGGGGGTAGATAATAATTATGAAGCGTTTCAATTTCTGGAGCAGCCACAGTCATTGAATTTTCTCCCAAAAACCAAACAACTGCAAGTAGAAACCATTCGCAAAAAATACCAGTTCTTTCAAGGCAAATTTCAAGGCGCAGAAACCATTCAACGCTATAGTTATATCCAGGACTTGTTGAATGAAATAACGCTCAAAGCTTCTGATCACTCCTGGAAAAAATCTTCTGCGAGGCTAGACCGAATTTTACTTCATAAGGTCTGGGGTTACCTTATTTTCTTTATTGTTCTATTTCTGATATTTCAGTCCATTTTTGCCTGGGCAAAGGTTCCGATGGATTTCATCGATCAATCGTTTGCCAGTTTAAGCAGTTATTTGATGACCATCCTGCCTCCTGGTCCGTTGAGCAGCTTACTTGCGGAAGGAGTGGTTCCAGGAATTGGTGGCATCATGATCTTCATTCCTCAAATTGCTATTTTGTTCGCTTTTATTTCGATCCTGGAAGAATCTGGCTACATGGCGCGCGTCGTCTTTATGATGGATAAAGTGATGCGCAAATTTGGTTTGAACGGGAAGAGTGTTGTTCCACTCATGTCCGGAGTAGCTTGTGCTATCCCCGCTATTATGGCAACCAGAACCATTGATAATTGGAAAGAAAGAACCATTACTATTCTGGTCACTCCCTTGATGAGCTGCTCGGCCCGTTTGCCTGTGTTTACTATACTGATAGCCCTGATCGTGCCAGATCAAAAAGCCTTGGGGTTTTTTAATCTTCAAGGTCTCGCCTTGATGGGATTATATCTGCTAGGGTTTCTCGCTGCGCTGGGATCTGCATGGATCATGAAACTGGTCATTAAAATGAAAGAGCGTAGCTATCTTATCATGGAACTACCTACTTATCGTATTCCAAAATGGTCGAATGTTGGATATACCATTGTGGAGAAAACAAAAACGTTTGTCGTTGAAGCCGGCAAAATTATTCTGGCGATTTCAGTGATCCTTTGGGTCCTGGCAAGCTATGGTCCGGGCGATGTAATGAGAAATGCTAAAACAGCTGTATTGGAAGAATCAAAAAATCTTCGTTTGACGGAACAAGCGTTGGAAAATCGCATTGCTGCCTATAAACTTGAACATTCATATGCGGGAATTATTGGAAAAGCAATCGAACCCGTAATCAAGCCGCTGGGATATGATTGGAAAATCGGTATTGCCCTTATTACATCTTTTGCTGCACGCGAGGTCTTCGTAGGAACAATGGCCACTATCTACAGCATTGGGAGTGTTAGTGATTCGGATACCGCTACAATTCAGGAGCGGATGGGTGCGGAAATTAATCCGGAAACCGGCGGACCGCGTTTTACTCCCGCAGTTGGATTCTCGTTGCTTGTATTTTACACTTTTGCCATGCAGTGCATGAGTACAATTGCCGTCGTATACCGTGAGACAAAAGGTTGGAAGTGGCCGATGATTCAACTTGCATACATGACAACTCTTGCATACGTTTCTGCTTTATTGGTATTTCAACTTCTGTCATAATTTATACTGAAGTTTTCTATCTTTAATCATCCTGTTAGAATAAGAATGATCCGACATCTACTTTTTTTTTCTTTCATAATAGCGATTACTTCCTGCGAAAAATCAAAGACGGACCCATTAAATAAGTTTGTCGATACGGTGTTCATCCGGATTGCAGATTTTCAAGACCGCAGGTTAGCCGACAGTTTATTACCATATCTCGAAAGTACCCATGTAGCGTATCGCAGAGATGCAGCTCTCGCATTTGCCTCCCTTCAGGATTCCAATTATACAGAAGTCCTCGGAAAATTGTTGTTAAATGATATCGATAACAACGTCAGAAGAGCCGCAGCCTTTGCGTTGGGTCAAACTCCTTCCGGCAGAAGTGAGCAGCTCTTACTTGAAAGCGCAAAAAAAGATACGAGCAAGTATGTTCGCTGTGAAACAATTGAAGCTTACGGAAAAGTATCAACGGGATGGAGCCTCAATCTCGTCGCAGACGATTCGCTAATTACAAATGCCCTAGCTTGGTCATATTATCGAATGGGAATCAGAGAGCAAGGTAATAAAAGCTTACATGCAAATGTTATAGAATACTTAAAACCACACTACTCAAAATCAACCAGGCTTGGCGCAGCGCATTATTTTTCCAGGGGGACAAACGGCTTCGAAGAACATCAGGATGCCCTAATCAGATCAGCCACCCAAGACCCTTTTCCCGAAATACGCATGGCCTCCACGTTAGCTTTAAAAAAAATAAATTCGGAGCAAGCCCGTATTGCAGCTCAGCAAATTCTCGAGCAAGATCCTGATTATCGTGTCCGAA
This sequence comes from uncultured Chryseolinea sp., assembly GCA_964484845.1. Lineage (GTDB taxonomy): Bacteria > Bacteroidota > Bacteroidia > Cytophagales > Cyclobacteriaceae > Chryseolinea. The sequence continues at coordinate 18,849 of CAZAHL010000111.1, forward strand.
CAAATGCTTTGCGCGTGCTTCCGGTATTTCCATTCCATCTTACGAAAACGTCACTTGTAAAATCTCTGCATGATTCCGTCGCAAGTGTAGGCGTTGCTGCCTCCGAAGCGATTAAGTCTTCTATAACCAAAGAATCTTGGATGGAGATTAATATGCTGGCGCGAGCAATAAAAGATTGGCGTATTCAGGCAAATCTTTACGAAGCTGCTTTGTCTGTTTCTGATCAAAAAGAACTGTCAGAAGAGATCAGAGCACTTTTTAACAAGTCGTCCAATCCTTATCAAAAAGCTGCGCTACTTACTGCATTACAGCATTCTATTATCTCCTATGAATTTGTACAGGACCAGATATTTAAGACTAACCTGCCCGTTATTAAATCTTCCGCCGCCGCCTCTTTGACAGCAATGAACTACGGAAAACATTTTGATCCCACGTTGAAGATCAAATTCGCCGAAATATACCAAGCTGCCATTAACGTAGCCGATGCTTCAGTGGTTGGGACAATTGCCAGTGCGCTTGCAGATTCTGTCTTGAATTACAAATCCACAATAGGCGATTACTCCTTTCTACAGAAGGCTAGAGACAAACTCTCTTTGCCAAAAGACTTTGAATCCATTATTTCCCTGGAGATGGCAATAGCCTATTTCGAAGAGAAAAAAATTACGGCGAAGAAGAATGATTTTAACCATCCTACCCCCTGGAGCATCGTTAAAAAAATTCCGCGTGATCAAAAGGCCGTTATCAAAACCTCCAGGGGGAATATATCCATTCGGTTATTTGTAGAAGAGGCTCCTGGATCCGTTGCCAATTTTGTAACGCTCGTATCAAACAACTATTACAATGACAAATACTTTCACCGCGTGGCGCCAAACTTCGTCGTTCAGGGAGGTTGTCCACGGGGTGATGGATGGGGTAGTGAGGATTACTCAATACGATCTGAATTTACGACACGCAGGTATACAACAGGAAGTATCGGGATGGCGTCTGCAGGGAAGGATACAGAAGGTACTCAATGGTTTATCACACATTCGCCTACACCTCATTTAGACGGACGTTATACGTTGTTTGCCGAGGTTGAACGTGGGATGGATGTAGTTGATCAACTTGAAGTGGGTGATAGAATTATTTCCATACAATTGCCAGGGTTAGAATTGATCAAAGGCCAACCAATGTCGTTTCGTTAAGGCGGTTGTTCCGATCTTGTTTCGTATCTGGATGGGCAGAGCTTCAAGCCTGTGTGTGCGTTTGGATATCGAGAATCCGCCGATGAAATTGTCA
>CAZAHL010000112.1:0-20107 GCA_964484845.1 uncultured Chryseolinea sp.
TTGCAGTCAAAAAAGTGGTGAGTAAACTGGTGAGTACAGAAAATTTCCACTTCTAAGATATTGTCAATCAAAGCAGTTAAGGTAGGTTCATTTGCCTCCTCCTCTGCGAACTCAGTATCAAAGAACATCAAAACCTCGAAATCCTAATGATTTCGAGGTTTTTTGTTTTTAACACCTACCACCTGTCACCAAAAGTTACTGTTCTGTAGGTGACAATCTAGTGACCATGCCTACCCGGCAAAATTTGTGTCACCAAATGGCCTCAAACACATTGAAAATCAAGCGGTTCAGAAAATTAACATCTTGTTTTCAATGCCTTGGATAATCATTTTTAACATTTAAAACCAAGGGGATTATGGTACGAAGAACAATTTCAGTGAAGTTCTATGCTCGTAAAGCAAGAGTGACGGAAGCGGGTTTAGCGCTTGTATGCATGCGCATTTATTTAGGTCGTGATAAGTTTGAAACTAACAGAAAAGTTTACGTCAAGCCGAATGAATGGAAATCCGAAAAAGTGAAAGGAACATATGAAGAAGCCAGGCGCATTAACAAATGCATTGAAGGTTTTAAGCTGAGGTCCTTCGATCTGCAGCGCTAGCTCATGAACGAAGGAAAGCCAATCACGCTTGAAAACATGAAAGCTAAATGGTTTGATATTACACTCGAGCGGCCGCGCATGCTGATGCAGGTTTTTGAACATCATAACCAGCAGATGAAAGAACTGGTGAACAAAGAATTTGCCCCTAGGACGCTAGAGCGATACGAAACGTCGCTACGGCACACTCAAGCTTTCATGCGTTGGAAATACAAACTCAATGATATTGATATAAAATCATTGAACTACGAATTCATCACCGATTATGAATTTTGGTTGAAAACAGAACGGAAGTGCGGTCATATAATACTTCTATCAAGTATCTATCAAATTTTAAAAAAATTGTGAACATCTGCATTAAAAGCGGATGGCTTACACGCAATCCCTTTGCAGGATATAAAATGACAAAGCGCGAAATTGAAAGACCGTTTCTGGTTGACGATGAATTGAACAGGATCATTCACAAAACTTTCCTTGCCCCACGAATCAGCCAGGTACGCGACATTTTTATTTTCTGCTGTTATACGGGTTTAGCATATGCTGATGTAGTTAAACTTACACGGCAAGAAGTAACAACCGGAATAGATGGCGAGAAATGGATTTTGGACAAGCAGGCAAAAAACAGAGACAACTACCCGTGTGCCTTTATTGCATCCCGCATTAGAAATCTTAGACCAATATAAAGATCATCCTCAATGTTTGAATCAAGAAAAGATTGTTGCCGGTGTTGAGTAATCAAAAGATGAATACTTATTTAAAGGAAATCGCTGATGCATGTAGCATCACCAAGAAGATGACATTTCATACGGCTCGACACACTTTTGCAACCACTGTAACTCTGACCAATGGTGTACCTATTGAAACAATAAGCAAAATGCTTGGACATAGAAATCTTAAGACAACTCAGCATTATGCAAAGATTCTTGATATGAAGGTCAGTGAAGATATGAAGTTCTTACGAAGGAGGTTATTGGTCTTCAAATAGGGCATTGATAAACCAGAGCCAATTAAAAAATTTAAGTGGCAATCTTGAATTGTGTCATTAAGTCGTTCAATCTCCATCGGCTGAATTTGTTACCCTCCAGGTTTCTATCCAATAATAGGAATAAGACATATGAACGATTCCAGGTGGGCTTGTGATCGGGTGGATCAGGTAGGTCAAGGAACCGCTACTAAAGTAACAATTTGTGTAACTATCAACAATACTCTCGCTTAATTGGGCAGAAGGGACAAACATTTATCTACAATGCCGACTCGTCGCGGTTTAAATTAAAAGTCCCGACTTATCTGCTCTGCAGTTAATATTTTAGATATTAATAATTCCCTGTTTACAGCTTTATTTTGCTTTACAATTTTGTCGAATATTTTAAGCAGGGGAGTTATAAATTTTGGCTTCTCAACAATGATGTATTCTATGGAGTTGTAATTAATTGGCATTCGTAGAGTTTGTTTTTCTATCCGACTTATCGCTGAGGACATTTTCTCATTTAAGTGAACTATCAACTGTGATTTCGGTGGAATGTACCTCCATTCGTGTTCGTCATAAAACTTCTTCTTTCTACGTATACCTTGAAAATCTTGATAGCCAAAAAACTGTTTCATTAAGGGAATTAAGTTCCTAATAATAGCATTGTGGTTGTCTTCCTTAAGTAATGCATCCAGGTGACTATTGTCACTGTGAAGGTAAAACACTGGAGTTACCCCATGTTCTCGAGCGTAGGATCGCTTTATACCTATTCCAAATCTTCCATACCAATCCAAATGCTCCTTGATCATGCTTAAGGGTATGTCACAAAAGCATACCATTGGTATAGAATAACCATTGTTTTTCCGCGGTAGCTTTTCATAAGTTGTTGCTGCGTAAAAGCCCTTAAGCAAATTATCTTCAAGATGAGTGAAGGAGTCAGTAAAATTAAATAGTGCAGTAGAACTAAGTATGGACATATTTTAAGCTCAGTCGTTTTAAAACTCAGGAGAGATAACTCCAAAGCAACTTACCATAAAATAATCTTTGATCTCCAACGGTTAGGATATATTCAATATCGACCATCGTATCACCCAATCCGGGGAAGTTTAATTTACCTAATTTAGAATGGAGTTCTCTTAGTGAGACGACATTAAAAATGTCATCAAGGATCATTGAGTTGCCGAGTCTGTGGCAACAGCAAGATGTACTTTTGTATACAAAAAAGGCTCGGAACTCGCACATAACAATTGAAGTTTGGGTGGCCTTAGATTTCATGGGGTTTTGTAGGTATTTTAGAGGTTTGACAGTAATTGGCGCAGCTTTTTATTAAATGGCGATTGATATCAACGCTCTGTATGTCCATAGAATAATACCGATCCAAAATTTGGAAGAGGATTTACTAAATGGATTTTTTTGTAAGAACATGGCCCCAGTTAACACTAAAAGAATAGTGATCGGCAATACTGAAATAATCACCGAACGAGACAATAGAGAAGTCGCTTGTTTTCCCGGCACATTTGTGAACGATTACGTTCCATTCTATTTCTCGACCAGAACACCAATGCTGCTTAACATTAAGACGGGCAGGGGAGTGCCAAAGCGACCACAATCTGAAATCATATATTTATGCTTTAAGCTTTCGGACCTAGCGACAGACAAATTTCAGTGGTGCTTTACTAACGGAAATGCCGCCAAAAGAATTAGCAAGTTTTATAATGACCTGGAAGGACTTGATCAAATTGATTGGCGGTCTATAAAAAGCACAGATTTCGGAGCAAATAATGCAGATAGTGACGAAGACAGGGTAAGAAAGAAGCATTCGGAGTTTCTTGTAAAAGGCAAAGTTCCAATTAAGAAATTGTCGCATATTGCTGTTTTAAACAGCGCAGTGAAAGCACAAGTGGAAACTATTCTTTCTAGGAATAACTTAACCATTAAGGTTGTTGTTGAATCTAAATTTTATTTCTAATGAAATACATCACAGGTAACCTCTTAGCCGCTCCTACACAAGCGCTTGTGAATACAGTCAATACTGTTGGTGTTATGGGCAAAGGAATTGCCCTCCAATTTAAAGAACGATTTAAGGAGAATTTCAAAACATATGAGAGAGCCTGTAAAGCTGGCGAAGTGAAGATTGGAAAAATGCTTGTCGTGAGGGAGAACACAATAGAAGGTGAGAAGATTATAATCAATTTTCCTACTAAGACCGAATGGTTCAAGAAATCTCAATACAGTTATATAGAAGAAGGTCTTAAAGACTTGGTGAGAGTAATCAAGGAATATAAAATCTCAAGTATTGCTATACCTCCGCTTGGCTGTGGCAATGGTGGCCTCAAATGGGAGAAAGTGAAAGAAATGATGGATGTCCATCTTTCTGTTCTCAACGATGTTGACATCATGGTCTATGAACCAAACGAAGCTGTGAAAGCAATTCTTCAGAAGGAGGAAACTAAAAAAGATGCGAAACTCACTCCTGCTCGTGCTATGCTTCTGGCGGCCTTGTTCAAGTACGAGCGCTTTGGTGAAGTGGCAAGTGTATTTGCAGCAAATAAGCTGGCCTATTTTCTTCAAGAAAGCGGTGAGAACTTAAAGTTAGAATTCAAACAATACGCGTATGGCCCATATGCACAAGCTATGGATAAGGTTCTTTATTCAATGAATGGCAAATACTTGAAAGGCCTTGAGCAAATGGATGCTAAGCCCTTTGAACCAATTGAATTGAACTACGAAAGACGCAACGAGGTAATGGACTACGTGAAGAATGAACTTTCCCCTCAGCAAAAGGAACGGCTGAGTAATTTATTTAAAGCAATCGAAGGTTTTGAATCAACACTGTCGTTAGAAATTCTTTCCTCCACTCATTTTACGCTTAAAACAAATCCCCACCTTCCGAAGGAAGCTCTTATTGAGAAGGTTCAATGGAACGATCGTAAAAAGAAATTGATCACTCCTGAGTATGTGGATCTGGCATATCAGCATTTAAAGCAGCATGGTCGAGAATTCTCGCTAGCTTAATTTGTGATTTTGAATTCCTTCAATTGCAGCGTAATATTTTGCAACGTATCCATCATCAATACCGTAGTTGCTAAATTTTTTTACGGCCCAGTCAAACACTGTTATTCCAAAACCAGTCGGTTTGTGGACGATTATTGAATGAAAATACGGGTATGAGTACAGCCAACCGAACTCATGATTTTGATTGAAAAGACAACCTAGCGTCGCGCCAAATTCGCATACATTGACTAAGTAAAGATTGCTAAAATCTGACGGGTCGGAGGACCTAACAATCTCGATAACCTTTTTCTTGTCGAAATGCTTATCCACTGCACCAAGGAGAATTAAGTCGATTTGATCAGATTTGATGATGTCTTGGTAATCGGCCAATGCAGCTTCAATCATCTTATCGATTTGTGCCTTAGTGTGAGCCAACGTAGGTTTATCCAGATATTGAAGCAAGTCCAAGTCCAGAGGTTGTCCTTCATATCCTGCAATAACATACATGTCTGGACGCGTCATCTTTGGACGTTCCTTTTCGGGATACCATGGACTTAAGAATTTTTTAAACAGCGGATCGCAATCCTCTAATTTATTGAACAGGCCAAACACTTAATATCTTTCAGTTAGTTGTGGGTATTTGTTTTCGAAATCACTCGGAGATACATATTCGCCCGTCATTTTATAACTTCCAAAATCATAGGTGACCTCCGTACACACGCATCTTGGACAATTCTCTTCATCGAACTTGTTATTTTTTTTCTGGTAGGCATTATCTGCTACCGACATCATTTCTTCACCAGCCCACATGGAAGGATATATGGTTGCCGTAAGTAACTCAGGGTTGCTCAATGCCTTATCGAACTCTTCTTTTCCAAGCGAAATCAAGTAACACCTGAAATAAATGAAATCATCAGTTGAAATATATTTTCCATTAATGATTTGATAAAGTGATTTGACATTGTAGTTCCAAAGCTTAACAACTTTTTCCGTAAATGTGCATTCAAAACCAACTATACTTTCTTCCGACATCCTCGATAGTGTGTCAGTAAGAAATTGAATTTGCTTGTCAAAATTTTCAGGATATTCTGATTTTGAATGATTTATCAAATCCCAGAATGTTGAATCGTCCATTCTTAATGAATCTGAAAAAACTCGAGGCGATTCTTTGACATCCATATTTTGCATCTCTGCATAACCGGATTCCTGGTGACGGATTAATTTATAAGAGGCAATTTTGTACCCGATGATTAGGACGAGGGCAAGGCCCAAAATAATATACAGAAAGATTTTCACTTAAGTTAACAGGTAATAGGACACAATATGCACAAGTTCGATCTAAAAAAGAAGTACTCAGGGTTGCTGGTGAAGGAAGAAATTCTTTACATTTACTCCATAAGGGATCAGAACTTTTGTAAGACTTTGTAAGGTGTCACTAGTCGCACCGTTGCAAACTGATACGAAGAAAACATTTGAAGGAGAAGAAGTTAGATTTTAGTAATTACTCCCTCCTCCTCTGCTCGTCCGCTGTAGCCTTGGCGAAGGCGGACAAGATCAATCAAAAGAATCAAAACCTCGAATTCGTAAATGGATTCGAGGTTTTTTTTGCTTTCAGACCTGTTCAAAACAGCCATTTTCTACCATTCGTAAGGTGGGATTCGGGAAACCGGAGCCAGGGATAATCCTTATTTCTTCGTCACCAGCTCTTCTTTCGCCGCCCACATACCAATATCTTGTTTACTTAGTGCTGCAGCCATCAGGTCGGGAAATTTATCAGGGGTACATGCAGTTGCATACGCTTTCTTCTTCGCACGCTTCTAATACCCTGGTCCAGATAATCAGTATCAATCAACATCTTATAAACTTTCAATTTTCTCTTTTTCCGTCATAATAACATTCTCAATCAGCGAATTGACCGAACCACTTTCAAGCGTTTTTAATTGCTCCTTAATTATTCGATTAAACTGATAGTATTCTTCTTTTTTAATAAATCCAGTTTTTTCAACCCAGTCTTCTCTGCTGTATTTACGAACGAACGATTCAATCGTTGATTCTTCCATTCGCGAATTTGAAGTCAGATAATCAGCCATTTTCAATAGTAATAATTTGTTCCGTTGCAAAATTTCAAACGCCTGTACCTCGCAATCTTTGATGATCCTGATAGATTCAAGAGCATGTTTCTGGGAGCTGAAAAATGCGTTTTCATTCTGAGTAGATTCTACAGCAAGGTGAATAGGATCTGTCCCCATGGCGTATTTGCGTATCGCTTTGTTTGCAAGTGCCGATGCTTCTTCAATATCGCTGTACACACCAGATGAAGTAAGCTCTTCTCCGAAAATCATTTTCTCTGCTACATAACCTCCCAGTGTTATAACAATATCTTTCTTAAGACTTTCCCGGGTCATTGGTCCCTTTGGAAAATTTATCATGCAAAAGCCTTCGGCCTCCGATGCCGTTCTTGAAACCACTACGGATGGAATGATCCGTAGAGTAAGCGCAGCCAGGATAGCATGAGCGGCTTCATGCACAGCAACGTGCGCTTGAATTTCCGGATCAATACTTTTTCTCAAATTCTCCAACTTGAGCTTAGCCTCATCTGAAATAGTTGAAACCGCGTCACCATTTTTATCCTTGATGGTATAAATAAAATTACCATCCTTATAAGTCCAGAGAATTTCGGCTACCGTTAATTGATATTCAAGAACGGAAACCACAAGATTACTTATCCTTGATTCGATTAAGTTTTTAACCGTTGTTAAAACAGGTCTCGTGCCTTGCGCAGGGTAAACTCCTTCTGCATACACAATGTCAACAACCGATTCATCAAATGTCATTTCCCATCCGAACCGGTCCATTACAAAAGCAGCTACTCTTTTGAATTCCTGCTTTATTAAAAGCCGGAATTGTGCATTGTTAAAAGATTTATACACCACATGGTTATTACCTAATCTTGCAATCTGCTCAGACCGGAATCTTTTGCGCAGCGCTCTTTTAATATGAGCTATTGTAATTTTTGAAGTTGCCTCATGAAATTCATCTGCGCTTATATCCGGATTCATACTATTACTCATGGTATAAGCTTCATCCAGATTTCCCAGGATGAAAATTAACGCATGAGATAAATCCAATTCTTTTGTTGCGGGCCTGGAACGCATTCCTTCTAAAATAAATACTTTAAGATCAGCCACTGAGCAAGATTTTACCCGTTCTTTAATTTGAGCTTTGGAATAGTCATCGTTATCAAACAAACAGAACAACCCTTCAATGAAATCTTCCGAGAGAAAGTAAGCTTTGTCTAGAGCAATACCATCACGACTAACGCACTCAAAGTAGAAACCGTCAAACAGCTTCATAAATGTTTCGATGCCATTAACAACTTCTCCATTTGTCAATAGTACTTCGCTTTTGATAAGCTTATCCAAACGTTTAATACAATGGTCAGCTCGGAAAAGATAATAAGTACTATAACCTGGGATGTAATCAATCTTTCCGGTGTCCAACAGATCCCAGATCACCCTTAACTTATCCTTTCCCAGTTCGTTTCCACTGTTATCCAAAGTTTTAGCAAACTGAAATTCGTCAAGACAAATTAAAGCCGGCTTCTGATGGAAGAAATCAAGATCATTCGTGAGAATGTTTTTTATCCATGATGCTGAGTCTGATTCAAATTCCCCCATATCAATGTGCGTGTAGAGCCTGCGATAATCCAGAAATTCTACAATGCTTTGAACCAATGCCGTTTTACCGGAGCCTGTCAATCCCCATAAGTTAATAACGGTCGGTCTTAACTGAGCTTCAGGAAACAGATACCAAGGCAACAACAACGACATAACTTCATCTATGATGCTATCCAAGCCTAGAAACCTTTCTTTAAGCTTTAGGTTGATCTGTTGCAAGTTCTGCTTCTTAGCAATCAACTCATTATGTAAAATTTGTGTATTCATAACTTAATTTTTTTATCACGGATAGTTGGCCAGCCTACCTGTGCCAAATCCAAATCTTGTAAATCGTTTAATCCTGTCATCCCAGTCACTCTTTAGCCATCCTCACAACTTTAGGATGAAATTTCCCTTCAATGTTCACCAATGTGGCCTGACTCTTCATGATCAGCTCGATATCCTTGTAAGCTCCCGGCGCTTCTTCCGGACTACCGCCAATCAAGATCACCTTCTCGCCTTGCAGCACCTTTTTAAGGCTGCTCACGGTAATGGAATTCTTTGCCTTTTGCCTGGATAATTTTCTTCCAGCACCATGGGCAGCTGAATTCAGTGACGATTCATTTCCTAAGCCACTAACAACATACCCTGGAGCCGTCATGCTTCCCGGTATTATTCCTAGCGTACCTTTGCCTGCAGGAGTCGCTCCCTTGCGATGAATCACATATTCATTTCCATCGTGAAGTTTCTCCCTCCAGGCGAAATTGTGGTGATTCTCAACTTTGAGTAATACCGATAATCCAAGCGCCTCGCATAAGTTTTTATGAATGCGGTCATGACAAGCTTTGGCATACTCCCCAGCAAGATTCATCGACAGCCAGTATTCATTTCCTTCTTCGCTATTCAAATCAAGCCATGCCAGGTGTTTTGCCTCCCTCGGAAGCTTGCACTTATTCATAGCAATGTTTGTATAATGCTGCGCGATGTTTGCACCTAAGCTCCTCGAACCAGAGTGTGATAATATTGCTGCATAATTTCCTTTTGGTAGTTGAAGGTTATTATTTTCTTCAAGTGTTATAATTCCAAATTCAACAAAGTGATTTCCGGATCCCGAACTGCCGAGCTGTCTTATAGACTTGCCGCGTAAACGTCTAAGCAAATCCGTCAACTGAAAATCCGGATGATCTAATACGTTATGCTCTTGACGTTCCTCAAGGCCGCCGTCATTACCAAAATGTGTTTCGTCATGCAACACTTTCTTTAATTCATAAGCATGATGCTCCACATAACTACCTGGCAGATCAAGAATGCTCAATGCCATGCGGCAACCGATATCCATTCCGACTCCATAGGGAATGATTGCATTCTTCGTTGCAAGCACCCCGCCAATAGGCAATCCGTAGCCTTGATGCGCATCCGGCATCAAGGCACCTTTTTCTGCGATTGGAAGACGCATAACTAACTCCATCTGCTTTACTGCATTTATTTCAATGTGATTGTTTCCAAAAACATCAAAATGCTTAGGTTGATCATTCAACTGAAATACATTGAATGAATCATGACTAAGTGTTTTTGAAACAAGCTTCATTGCAAGAATTCCAAGGGTGTTATGATTTACATAAGATTCCGGCTGTTCTAGCACATGACCAATTAATTTTAATTTCTCTTCGTTTAGTGTATGCTTAAAATGCCTGTTCATAATATTTAAGGCGAGACTTCTTGATACATCCGAAGGAAAATTGACGACTGTTAAATCTTTTATATTAAGTTTTTGTGTGCCCATAAGGTTAGCACCTCATCTTTGAAAGAAAGTTGAGTGGAGAGAATTGAATTCTAATCATGCTTAGTTTAAAGCATAAGACAGAAACTTCTCAAAGCCTGTGCGTGACTTTGTTGTTATTAAATAATTTTACTTTTTGAATTGGCAACAGCGGTTATGATCGGGTAAGTATGCTTACCGTAGCTGTTATTTGGGGATATGTAAACTGAAGACCAACATAATTTCCACTATTTAAATTGAACATAAGAGTGAAATGCTGCGCAAAGGTAAGCGGAGTTTTTAATTTCTCTATGAAGGATATAAAATATTTAATTAAGATAGAAGAATTATAAACTGTTAAGAAATTCAAACTTTGAAACCACTCAGCTATTGTTGTTATTAAATTGTTGGTTGAAAAAAGTTATTTCAGGATCTAGAAAATTACTTGATCGCCAATTTAATATTCTTTCTCATTTCGCTATTGCTCACGGAGAGATAGTAAAAACCTTGTCTTAAACAAAGAGGACTTAAATCAAATTCAAGAACGTGTGTTCCTTGGGATAATTTAAAAGAACCAACAGGTATCTCTTTCCCTGTAAAATCAATGAGGGTAAAATTCCAGTTGCCATGTTGCTTCACACTAAGTTTTAAAGAAAATTCATTTTCTGCCGGATTCGGATAAAGTACTATGTTTGGTTCAAGGATTTCATTGATACCAACAATAGGAGATTCATCCGGAACGACCTCCAGCTGAAAAGAAGTCTCAACGAATGCATTGTTGACATCCGTTGCTTTTAAGGTGATGTTAGTAAATCCTTCTTTACCGCTAAGAAAAAAGGTCAATTGCGTAAGAACGATCTGGCTCGCACTCACCAAATCTGGTGTGGATATGTTTAAGACCGTGAAGGTTAAGTTCTGAATTCCGTTGTCATCATTGAAGATCTGATCGAGTGGAACTACCAAACTGCGTTGGCTGCCGGGCACACGTTGATTTGGATAAGGCTGAATAATCAAGGGTGGAGTATTTAAAGAAGGAGTTACGGTTGCACTCAAATTAAACACAGCACTATTAGCTGCTCCATCGTTCACCGTTACGGGCACAGTGAGTACCCCATTGAAATTTGCATTTGGTGTAATGGTGTTGCCTAAGTGGGTATAGTTGGTACCATTCTGCACAGTTAGTGTAAAGTCTGTTGGGTCAGCATTATCTGGATCGGTCACCGTAAGATGGAACATAATTGTTAATGCGGTCTCTTCCATCGTACTTAAAGGCACTTGAGCTGTGATAATAGGTGCGTCATTTACCGATATCACTGTTACACTCAAATTATAAACGTCACTGTTAGCTGTTCCATCGTTCACTGATACGGGCACAGTGAGAATCCCAGTAAAATTTATGTTTGGTGTAATGGTGTTGCCTGATAGGGTATAGTTTGTTCCAGTCTGTACAGTTAGTGTAAAGTCTGTTGAGCTAGTATTATCCGGATCGGTTACTATAAGACGGGATAAGACAATTGTTAAAGCAGTCTCTTCCAGTATATTTAAAGGGGCTTGCCCGATGATAACAGGCACATCATTTTTTGATATAACGGTTACATTCAAATTAAACACAGCACTGTTAGCTGTTCCATCGTTCACCGTTACGGGCACAGTGAGTACCCCATTGAAAGTTGCACTTGGTATAATGGTGTTGCCTGAGCGTGTATAGTTTGTGCCATTCTGCACGCTCAATGTAAAGCCTGTTGGGTAAGCGTTATCTGGATCGGTTACTATAAGATGAGATAAGACAATTGTTAAGGGGGTCTCTTCCGGAGTGCTTAAAGACACTTGCCCTGTGATGACGGACGCACCATTTGCTGGTCCTACAGTTACAATCAAATTAAACACTGCACTATTGGTTGTTCCATCGTTCACTGTGACGGGCACAGAGAGAATCCCAGTAAAATTTATGTTTGGTGTAATGGTATTTCCGATCGGGTGTAGTTCGTTCCATCTTGTACACCGAGTGTAACCGTTGCGTTATCTGGATCTGCAACGGTAAGATTGCTGACAGCAAGGGTCAAGGGTGTAGCCTCTGGTGTACTAAGAGGAGTTTGTGCAATGATGACTGGAGCATCGTTTACCGGTGTAACAGCGACAACCGCACTAAATACATCGCTGTTACTAGTTCCATCATTCACCGTTACAGGAACTGTAAGATTTCCATTAAAGTTTCCATTGGGAGTAATCGTATTTCCAGACCGCGTGTAATTTGTTCCATCCTGTACAGTAAGGGTGAAGATTGCGTTATCTGGATCTGTAATTGTAAAATTTCCGACTACAAGAGTTAGCCCAGTTTCTTCCGGAGTGTTAAGAGGAGCTTGCGCGGTGATGACCGGACCACTACTGACATTTGACACAGTAACATTTAGATTAAATACAGGACTGCTTGCTGTTCCATCACTAACCGTAACTGGAATTGTAAGCGTCCCATTAAAATTAGCCTCAGGTGTAATCGTATTTCCTGATCGGGTGTAATTCGTTCCATCTTGTACACTGAGCGTAAAGGCTGTGTTATCAGGATCGGTCACGGTAACATTTCCTACCAGAATTGTTAGCGCTGTTGCTTCCGGTGTGCTAAGGGGAATTTGTGCTGTAATAATGGGAGCATCATTTACTGGAGTAACAGTTATGTTCAAATTAAACACTGGACTATTAGCTGTTCCATCGTTCACTGTTACGGGCACAATGAGCACCCCATTGAAATTGGCATTTGGTGTAATGGTGTTGCCTGAGTGGGTATAGTTTGTGCTATTCTGTACAGTTAGTGTAAAGTCTGTTGGGTCAGCATTATCCGGATCGGTTACGATAAGATGAGATAAGACAATTGTTAAGGCGGCCTCTTCCAGTGTAATTAAAGGCACTTGCCCTGTGATGACAGGGGCATCATTTGCTAGTCCTACAGTTACACTCAAATTAAAAACTGCACTATTAGTTGTTCCATCGTTCACTGTTACGGGTACAGAGAGAGTCCCGGTAAAATTTGTGTTTGGTGTAATGGTATTTCCTGAGCGGGTGTAATTCGTTCCATCTAGTACACTGAGTGTTAGGGTTGAGTTATCGGGATCGGTTACGGTAACATTTTCTACCTGAATTGTTAGGGCTGTTGCTTCCGGTGTGCTAAGGGGAACCTGTGATGTAATAACGGGAGCATCATTGACGGGAGTAACAGTTATGTTCAAATTAAACACTGGACTATTAGCTGTTCCATCGTACACTGTTACGGGCACAATGAGCACCCCACTGAAATTTGAATTTGGTGTAATGGTGTTGCCTGAGCGGGTATAGTTTGTACCATTCTGTACAGTTAGTGTAAAGTCTGTTGGGTCAGCATTATCCGGATCGGTTACTATAAGATGAGAGAAGACAATTGTTAAGGCGGTCTCTTCCAGAGTGCTTAACACAACTTGTGCTGTAATAACAGGTGCAACATTTACAGGGGAGAAAGAAGCAGATGCCATTGTATTATTCTCACCAGTTGACGAGGTGCCATTTTCGATGTCATATACATCAACATTACTTACAGTATTGGCGGCGAAAACGGGCTTGCTGGTACGTTTTCCATCTGCAGCAGCATTAAAAAGGGGTAATAAACCAACCAGAAGGCTCATAAACCCAAAAGCTAACTTCATTCTGACAATGGTTAAGGGTGAATTTACAATATAACAGTAGTCGCTGAATTCAGGCAATGACGGAGATCACATATATGGTAAATTTCGATTACCATTGGCCGGGAATTGAGTTTTTCAAAGAAATAAACTGCACGATTGTTTGCCCTTAAGGTTAACAACTCATCTTTTTAAAGAAAGTTGAGTTGAGGGAATTCATGCTTTCGTTGAAATATCATTTAATTATTAATCTACCTCCTGAAACTTCTCATCCCCGCACATCCTCACAATCTTCGGCGTAAAAGTACCAAGTACTTCCACCAAATCTTTCTGATGTTCCATCACTTGATGAATATCTTTATAAGCCATCGGCGCTTCATCCAGACCCGAGCCGATCAATTCTACGCCTGCTTGTTTCAAAACTTTATTCACATGACCAGGCAAGATCGTCTGTTTTGCTTTTGTACGAGACATAAGTCGACCTGCTCCGTGAGATGCTGAATTGATTGATGCAGCTAATCCTTTTCCTCGAACGATAAAACCTGGTGTTGCCATCGAGCCAGGAATAATTCCGAGGACGCCGTCTCCTGCAGGTGTTGCACCTTTACGATGAACGATGATGTCATTGCCAAAAGAATCTTTTTCTTTCCATGCAAAATTGTGATGGTTCTCGATCATAGCCAATGGAGTCTCGCGCAACCCTATGGCCATCCGCTCGTGAATTTGATGATGGCATGCAGATGCATAGTCTCCGGCAAGATTCATGGCAAGCCAGTATTCTTGTCCCGCCTCGGTATTGAGATCAAGCCATGCTAAATGTTTTGCTTCTTGTGGAAGTTTGCAAACATCCATGGCAATCTTGGTGTAATGTCGCGCAATATTGGCGCCTAAGCCACGAGAACCGGAATGTGAAAGCACAGCTACATATTGGCCAGGAGCCACATTAAATTCGTTAATTGGATTCAATATCTCTACAATACCAAATTCAACAAAGTGATTTCCACCGCCCGATGATCCCATCTGTTGCCACGCTCGATCTTTCATTTCCCGTACAATGCTTAGCTCGCTGAATTCTTTCCGCTCCAGGACTTCATGATCTTTTGGTTTTTTGAAAGTGGCCTGTCCGAACTTTGTATTGTTAATCAACATTTTCTTAAAGTCTTCTTTCTTATCCTCCAAAATAGTTGAAGGAAGATTATAAAGGGTCATACACATTCTACAACCTATATCCACGCCTACTCCATAAGGAATAACTGCATTTTTTGTAGCCAATACGCCTCCAATAGGTAAGCCGTAACCTTGATGAGCATCGGGCATCAAAGCGCCTGCAACAGTCACAAGTAATTTCATGGCTGTCTCCATCTGTCTCAAAGCACCTTCTTCAATACCTTCCGCACCGTAGATCTGATAGGACTTCCCATACTCTAATAAGGGAATTGTATCATCAGCTGGTTTTAGGATCTCTTGTGCAAGGATTGAAAACTTTTCATCATTGAGATAAGCCGATGGATTTTCTAATACTTCTTTTATTAGACTTAGTTTGGCTTGGCTATTCAATGCATCAAATTGTTTTTCAACAATTTCCAATGCCAGACCAATTGCTTTTCCTTCCTTAAAACCAATGTTTATCAGATCGTTTCCTGTTAATGTCATATTCTTCCAAAATTATTCTCAAATATTATCAGCAAGTGCGCAGCCTTTTTGCGCAGAATCTGGAAATAAGAAAAAAAACTTTAGATTACTTAGATTGTAAACTATTGATTAGACCCGTTGAGGTATGGTGTTTTTCTTAATTCTAATTTCCGCTTCTTTTCTAACAATTGCTTATTACCTGGGATACTTTACGCTAGCTATACTTCTTGGAGTTCATAATAACCACTATTTCCTCGGTTTTGGGAATCGATTGTTCGATTTTAAAATTAAAGGGGTATTGTTTACGGTTGGGATATTCATACCAATTTTCGGCTTAGCCAGAATCTATAGGATTGAAGAAAGATTTAAGAAACGTCCACACTACGCTTGGGAATTTGTTGAAAGGCCTTTATTTAAAAGGTTCCTCGTAACGTATGGTGGAGTATTCTCCATATTCCTGAGTTCGCTCGTCATTTTTATTATCGTAGCATATTTCGTAGACGAACAATACATCAGCAAAGAAGAAATTAACAAGTACGGCATTTATCCATCACCGCTTGCCGAACAATATGGATTTCAGCGGGGAGACAGGATCTTAAAAATAAATGGGAAGGATTTTGAGCGCTATGATGAACTTTTAGATCCGGCAATATTTGAAAGCGTCGGGAACTCATATACTGTATCGAGAAAAGCAGAGGAATTAATAATAAAAATTACAGCTCTTGAATCTCCGACACGTATTCACGGACCTTTTTTTAAAATTATGACTCCGTTTGAAATAGACTCTGTTGCACCTAACTCACCTGCAGCGGAGATTGATATTCAAAGGGGAGACCGCATAGTTAAAGTGAATGAAAGGAAAATTTATACCCTTCAAGATATGCAAGAGGAGTTCAGGAATGAAATGGATGATCATGCGTTATTAGAGGTACAAAGATTGGAAAATAGTGATACGACAACTTTTGTTAAAGAGGTGAGACTGGATCTGCAAAAAAGAATTGGTGTATTTACACATGAGCCAATCCGTTATACAACAATATCAAACTCCTTTCCTAGGGCCCTGGTGAAAGGGGTCAAAAACACTTTTTCAAATTTGGTTGCTCAAATCAAAGCACTGTTCATGGTAGTTGTTCCTCAAAGAATTAAAGGGGGGCCGATTGGAGTTTCAAGTGCATTTGGAAATTTTAGCTGGCAAAGGTTTTGGTATATCACAGCAGTTTGGTCGACCGGGTTTATACTTTGGAATTTTTTGCCCTACCCAAAATCCGCTTTATGGGAATCAGTTGCACTTGCTTATGAAGGAGTCAGCAAAAAGAAATATCCCGATTCTTTTTTTAGAAAAACTTTGTCGCTTGGATGGTTTATCTTTTTTGCTCAATTTCTGTGGATATTTGTAAATGACATTGCAAAACTTTTCTAATAAAAAAGGGTTGCACATTTGAAGTGCAACCCTGGGACTATCGCTTAGGCACGAAGATATCCTTCAACTGATCAATGATCTGGTTGCCACCTGACAACGAGATCGTATTGATCTTGTCTGCAATTTTCTCCACGTACTCCATTTCTTTCAATTTGAACAGCATGGTATTCTCTTCCATCAATTTGGCGGTGTTCAACAAGCTTCTCGTCGAAGCTGTTTCCTCCCGTCTCATGATCACGTTGGCTTCGGCTTTCTTCTGAGCTACCAATACCTGGTTCATGATCTCTTTCATTTCACCAGGTAAGATAATATCCCTTACGCCGCAGTCTCTAATCTCCACGCCCAAATTGTAAGCTTTGTCTTTCAACGTTGCCAACACGTAGACAGAGATGGATTCTTTTTTCTCCAACATCTCATCCAAAGAAAGCGTACCAATGAATTCCCTTAATGCTAACTGCATCAGGATATACAATTGTTTCTCGTAGTCCTTGTTCTCAATCAAAGCTTTGATAATATCAACAACTTTGTACTGCGTATAAAAGTTGACTCTCAATGCAGCTTTGTCTTTAGTCAGGATTTCCTGACCAGAAACTTCAAGCTGCAGTTGTCTCAAATCAGCCTTTAACACGGAGATCACCACCGCATTCTTCCAGAAGTAATATACTCCGGTATCCAACACTTTTGAGAATTTACCATCAATCAACAAAATTCCTTTCTCAAAGGACTCGACCGCATATACTCTAACGTATGGTAATACTTCCTTCCGCATGATCGTATTGGTATCGATGTTCTCGGTAACCTCGATCTTGCTCAAGTTGGCTTTAATGAAAGAGTAGTCAGTTACACCTTTCCAATAGGAATACCTTCCAGGGCACAAAACATTTTTGAAGTTGCCATTCTCGTACTGCAATACGATTTCGTTATCCCGTACTTCTACTACGATAAGCATGGTTGCCAACTGTTCATCCTTCAACAGGATACTTAAATCGATGGAAGGATGGAAAGGCTTGGTCATGTCATACTGGAACGCATCTTCATTTAGAAGCAACCAATAAACGCCTTCTGTAACTACTCTTTTGTAGTTACCATTTCTGAACACCAAACCAATTTTTCCGGTGTTAATTCTGATCCTTTTCATCGTTGTAAAAATTAATAGTTAAATAAAGTCATTAAAAAGAAAGCGGTTCGCGACACATCATCTTCTGCCAACGGAGGTGTAATTGAGAATAGTTTATCAGGTTAGTTTTCTGAATCTCCTTGTCTACTCAGGTTTAGACCTGAAGAATAAGGTTAAGTACAGAAAAGTAAATTGACTTACTAAGCGGTATCCTTGCACCTGCTGAGTTTTCAAAAGACTGGTCTTAAACTATCGTACATTCCCGGAGGTAATGGACCTCGTTATGACCTGACATGCCCAGAACAACTTTCAGGACGATCATTTTTTAGGAAGTGATCAACTTCTCCTTTCAGATGGATTTTCAGTCCACGGTTTGTTGCTCTATCCACTGAGCTATCACGCCCGTAGGCGTGAGAAGGATTCGAACCTTCGACCCACAAATTGGGAAAACAACATCGAGCTAAGCAGCATGTTGTACTGAATGACAGTACAACACTATGGCGCTATGCAGAAACGCTCATCAGGTCTTATGCTTTCTGTTTCTTCCACGCTTCCTTCCGACGTAGTCAAAAAGAAGATCTTTCTCCCAGATTTATCTGAGACAATATTTTAATCAAACTTCCAGTGGCCTTACTCAGATTCGAACTGAGATTCCCTCACGGGCAACAAGGCTATAAATGCGCTTCCCTACTTTACTTCTTTAGAGTGGTATTTCGGTGCAACTGCAAATTCTATCCTTTACTGCGCATGGCTGTAAAGAAGTAATCCCTGTAAACTACGGAACGTTCAACTTTTACCGTAGGCTTTTCCTTTTAAGCTATAAGACCCTTCAAACCTCCCCTTCCAATTGAAGGGGAGGGTAGCAGATTCACTTTATCACTTTCGCGTAAATGATAATTCAAAATTGAAGCACAACTGCGCAGTCTTTTTGCGTAGTGAAATATTTTACGTTTATTCCTTAAATAATTTTGAAATGCCTGTTAATCGGAACGCACTTATTCGCTATCGAACTATCGACAACTGTCTGAAAAACCGACAACGAAGGTGGACATTGGAAAATTTGATGGAGGCTTGCTCCGAAGTTCTCTATGAGTATGAAGGAATTGATAAAGGCGTTAGCAGACGTTCCGTTCAAATGGATATTCAATTGATGCGAAGCGACAAGCTGGGATACAACGCTCCGATCATTGTGCTTGAGAAAAAATATTATACCTATGAAGATCCGGATTATTCAATTACGAATATTCCATTAACAGATCAGGATCTGGGTAAATTAACTGAGGTGGTCGAAATATTACGCCAATTCAAAGGATTCAGTCACTTTCGCGAACTAAGCGGCATGGTACAGCGGTTGGAAAACAAAATCTATTCTGCCAAAACAAATCAGGAGCCCATTATTGATTTTGAGAAAAATGACGATTTAAAAGGTCTTGAACATATAGATACGTTATATCAGGCAATAATTAAAAAATGTGCAGTTGAATTATGTTATCAGTCATTTAAGGCAAGAAGCGCAAATAGTTTTCATTTTCATCCTTATTATTTAAAAGAGTATCGCAATAGGTGGTTTGTCATTGGCGTGAAGAAAAAGAGCACACCAATTTTAACCCTTGCACTCGACCGTATTGTTAGCATTGAAGCATGTGACGCAAAGTATGTGCCTCGCGAGAATTTCAATTTACCGAGCTTCCTTCACAATGTTATTGGAGTCACTGTAAACCCAGATGGCCAAGTTGAAAAAGTTTTACTCCAGGTGGACAACGAAACCGCTCCATATATTATTACAAAACCATTGCACCATTCGCAGGAAATCATTGAAACGCTTTTAAATGGTATTGTTATCTGTTTGCAGGTACAAATAAATTTTGAATTGGAACGAGAGATATTAGGTTTTGGAGATCATGTTAAAGTAATAGCTCCCGAAAAGTTAAAGCGGAGAATCAAAGAAACGCTGGAGCAAGCGCTGGATCTTTATCAACATGAGTTTAATAATGCTTCTCTGCCGAATAACATTCAAAAGGTTATCTACAAGGGATTCTCTATCCTGCACAACGTATATGGAAAAAAAGAGATTAATCAGATCAAATCTAAACTACATGCCTACTTTAAATCTATTGGTCAATCTGGTGATGTTTATGCGGTTAAAAATTTACTACAGGTAGTTCCAGGGTTGAATCAATTGATTTTCAATGCAAATCTCAGGCATATTCTAAAAAGAATTAATCCGAATTTATTTCTCACCAAATCAATTTATTTTGATAAGACGCCAGAATCAAATTGGTATGTTACCTGGCACCAGGATATTATTATCAACGTGAAA
>CAZAHL010000113.1:0-20022 GCA_964484845.1 uncultured Chryseolinea sp.
TTACCTCTTCCAGGCATTGTCGCATATCGAAGCCGTGGTAATCCAGTTCCAGGTTGCCTGATTCAATCTTAGAGAAATCCAGGATATCGTTAATGACGGTGAGCAGAGCATCGCCACTGCTCCGGATAGTATCAGTATACTCTTGCTGTTCAGTGGTGAGAGATGTTTCAGCTAACAGGGAAGCCATTCCCAATACGCCATTCATGGGTGTTCGAATTTCATGGCTCATGGTTGCCAGAAAAATACTCTTAGCCTGGTTGGCTCGTTCAGCTTCT
Organism: uncultured Chryseolinea sp.; assembly: GCA_964484845.1. Classification (GTDB taxonomy): domain Bacteria; phylum Bacteroidota; class Bacteroidia; order Cytophagales; family Cyclobacteriaceae; genus Chryseolinea. The sequence continues at coordinate 276 of CAZAHL010000113.1, forward strand.
TGTCGTGCTTTTCGTTCATCCTGCTGAGTATCGCGAAGCACGCCGTTGACGGTCTGAAGAAAGTTCGCCTGAACCTGCAGCTCTTCCTTCTGAAGTACTACTTCAGACGTTCTTTCCTTCACTAATTTTTCTAATTCTCTCTTTTGGGTTTCGATGGCGTTCATCCGCACCCGGTAGAAGGAATAGGCGCTTCCCAGGAGCACCAGGACAGCCAGGATCTTAAACCACCAGGTTTGCCAGAAAGGAGGGGTGATGATAATTCGAAGGGAAACTCCTTTCTCATTCCATAAGCCATCATTATTACTCGCTTTTACGCGGAATACATACGAGCCAGGATCCAGATTGGTATAGGATACTTTTCTTTCTGTACCTGCTTCAACCCATTCATCCTGGAATCCTTCTAGCTTATAGCGATACTGATTCTTTTCTGGTTGACGATAATTCAAAGCTGCAAATTCAAAGGAGAATATATCCTGAAGATAGCTTAACTGAATCTGTTGTGTGTGAATGATATTTTTTTTCAACACCTCATTTTCGCCAATCTTAACTGGTTTATTAAAAATCTTGAAGTCGATGATGTATACCGGAGGTTTAATTTTGTTGTCCTTGATGCTATCGGGGTGAAACAAATTAAAACCATTCGTTCCCCCAAACAACAGCTCACCCGTAGACAATCGTGCGCAAGACCATCGTGTAAATTGGTTGCCTTGCAAGCCATCGTTTTTTATAAAGTTTTTGAAGGATATAGTTTCCGGATCAAAACGCGAAAGGCCGGCATTTGTGCTAATCCATAATTTATGATCGGCATCTTCCTGTATGCCCATAATTGCATCGTTGGGCAAGCCATCATGCTGACGGAAGGCTCTGAACGTTTTGGTTTTTGGATCATAGAGATTTAATCCGCCACCGTAAGTTCCTACCCATAATCTCTTCCTTGAATCCTCAAACAAAGCGGAGATAAAGTTATCCGTAAGACTGCCTTTTTTTGAGTCCGCTTTGTAGTGAACGAAGATATTGGTTTCCGGATCAAACATATCCAACCCGTTGAGTTCCGTACCAATCCAAATTTTTCCGTTGGAATCTTCCAATAAATAATCAATCCCGGAGTTACTAACAGAATTAGTGTCGTCAGGATGATGTGCAAAGCGAGTAAAGTCATCTGTTTCAGGGTTATATTTATTCAGTCCGTTTCCCCAAGTGCCCACCCAAATAGTCCCTTTCCGATCTTCAAGAATATAAAATACATTGTTGTCACTCAAGCTATTTGATTTTTCAATGTCATGCAGATAACGCTTTACCTGTTTTGTTATCGGATCAACATAGTTTAAACCACCTTGCCACATTCCGATCCATAACCCTCCGTTTCGGTCTTTTTCAACGGCCAATACTTTATCATTTGTGAACGTGTTAAGATACCTAGTGAATTTGTTTGATTGGCGATCGAAATAATTCAAGCCACCTCCATCTGTACCAACCCAAAAGTTACCATTCCGATCTTCTTTAAATGAAGTAATCGTGTTGTGGCTTAAGCTGTTTATATCAGCGTTGTAGTATTTATAATGACTAAAGCTATACTTACCTTCATCATAAATGTTAATACCGCCACCTCTTGTTCCAATCCATATCCGGCTATTAGCATCAAATAATATTTTGGTCACTGCAGCGTCACTTAAACTGTTTTCATTTCCTTGAGTGTGCAAATACCGGGTGAAGGTTCCATCATTCTTGTTCATCTTATTCAACGCCCCTTCAGTAGCAATCCACAAGTCTCCTGCATTGCCTGTTGCTATATCATAGACATAATTGTTTGCCAGGCTCTTCGGATCCTCATCTTTTTGCCTATAACGATTGAAAGTGTTTTGTGAGGATAATTTTTTATTCAGCCCTCCATCCACGGTTCCTATCCATAAAGTATGATTAGCATCTTCAGCGAGAGAGGAAATTTTGCTACTACTTAAACTAGATTCATCATCCGGGTTATGATAAAAATTGGTAAACGTATTGTCATCGCTATTCAATTGACTCAGGCCAGTTGAGGTGCCAATCCAAATTCTCTTCTGGTTATCCTCTAGGATATCCCGGATATAGTTACCAGAAAGCGATTTCGGATTGTTCCTATCATTGAAAAAATAATTGAATGTTTTGGTGTTGTAATCATAAAGGTTTAGCCCTCTTGCCGTTCCAGCCCATAGGTTGTTTTTAGAATCAAAAATTATACTACGTACATTGTCATTGCTGATTGATCCCTTGATGTTTTCATTGCTAACAAATCGTTCAAAGCGATTAAAATTACGGTTATAAAAATTTAATCCATTTTTAGTGCCAATCCACAAATTGCCGCTTGCATCTTCGGCAATACATTGAATATTGTTGTTGCTGATGCTAAAGGAATCCATCGGAATATTCCTGAAAACGGTGAATGAATACCCATCATACATGTTGAGGCCGTCCTCTGTGGCGATCCAGATAAACCCCAGATGATCCTGATAAATATCCCATACATTCCCCTGGGAAAGACCTTGCTCGACAGATAAATGGTCAAACTTTATATTTTGAGTTTGCGAAAATCCGGAAATATAAATTCCATTAAGAAAAATTAAAATAAAAGCGATATGCAGGTTTATTTTCATTTTTGTTTATTGCTGACTTGACCTTGTTGTAGCGGCTGAATTTCAAGTGCGTCGATCAATATCTCCAACCTATATTGAAGGATACATGAAGCATGGTTTTGAGATAACCATTCAGTGGTAGAAAGCGACTCAAATTGCAGACTGTTGTTCTGAGAAATGGCGATTGGAGACAACGACTGCAGCGGCGCTAGCAGCAAATATCGATAACCAATGAATTCAGGTTTTATTTTTAGAAGGTCGCTCATGTGTTTGCAAGTCCGTATAAAAAGCAAACCAAAGCCGTTACTTTTTTCCTATTGTGCTAACTCTTACGGACCTTGGGATTGACTTATTTAATTCTATTCGCGCGTAAAGATTACTTTATATCAACAACTTTAATTTCCAATCACTCGTTTTACATCGCGCATGTAAGGTGTATTCCTTTTTAGAAAATTGCCCTTGCTTCTAAAGGAAGCATATCAACGGCGAACATAAAATAAATTACACAAACAGGTTGGAATCATACACGATGTCTATAACTAGAGGCCTGAAATTAATTTTAGGATTTATTAAAAGGAGCAGGAACTCTCGCCTTATCATAATCCACCAAACACGCTTTAACAAAGGTTTGAATTTTTTCCTCGTATGCTTTACGGTGAGCTGACTTTATAATTTTTGCATGTTCAGCATTCTCGACGGTCCAAAGTTCGGTGGGTACATTGCTTTTGTCCCGGAAACGTACTCCCATAGAAACAGGAGTATAATTGTCTGTTTCTGAATAGATAAGCAATAGCGCCTTTATCCTATTCAGTTCACTTATTCGATCGATCATTCGGACTTTTTTAGCATATCGAGGCATGAAAAAGTACAATAATTTTAAAACATAGTAGGGCATCGGAAATTTTATCCAAAATTCTTCCAGTGTGGTTGGTATGCTTTCAAGTATGGCAAAATCATAGGTATGCCTTTCTGTAAACGTAACGGTACTCCATTGGCCGCCCAAAGAAATCCCGTGATAAAAGAGTGGTAGTGAATTGAATTTAGTTGCAGCAAAATCACCTATTGCTGAAATATCTTCAAAGAAGGAAAAATTTCCCTGAGAACTTTCACCGAAACCGGTAAAATCAAATACAACGACATTCAGACCGCATTCTTGATATAGTTTCAAATATCCATGTTTTAAAAAATATCCTTTTGCCTCTTTTCCCATCGGGTGCCCAAGTACAATGGTACCTCTCGCGTTTCCTTGGACTGACGACCAAAGCCCTTGCAACAATGCGCCAGTTTTACTTTTGACAGAAAAGGCATGCCATTCTTGATGTTGGTTAACAGGCAATGGATTTTCCCACCGCACCATAAAGCGGCCGAAGAAGGGAGTCTTGGCAAGTTTGTAAAACCAGTTCCTCATATTGATTCAGATGGGAAGATAAGAAATCCGACCGTTTCAATTGAAGAGATTGTTGTTTGATGAAACGATGCGTCTGAATCACTTCACATAAATGTCTTCCAATATCCTAACGTCCCCGTCAATCGGAGGAATAGAAAGATTTAAAATTTTGGCAATGAGTGGGTAGATATGAATGTTTTGAAAGGCTGGGATTTTTTTTCCTGCTTTGATATTGGGGCCATAAGCATAAAAAATTCCAAGCATATCTTTTACGGATCCGGGATCATAACCATGAACACCAAAGTCTGTTGGAGGCTTGATGGCAGATAAAAATTTTTCTCTCGGCTTATCAATAATATAATAACCCGGATTAGCAGTTACAAGTAGATTGCCCGACCGTTGTGTTGAATAGTGCCAGTCAACAGGGAAATCTTCTTGTTTAAATACCGAAAAATTTTTGCTGTCTCTTTTTAATACCGTGTAGATTGAATCACGTTTTAAATCGTTTTTAAAATAGATGTGCGCTTGCGTCCCACCATTGGCAATTTTAACAGTGGAATCTTTCAAGTTTAGAATTTCATCAAGGAAAATATAGGTTTCTGGTATTTTTTTCAACCCGACCATTCCGTGATCAGAGACTGTAATTACATTTACCGGTAACTCAATTTTTTGAAGTTCAGCCATTAAGATTCCCAAAATTTCGTCAGATCTTAAAACTGCTTTCTCTGTTTCGTTGGAGGAAGGTCCATATAAATGGCCTTCGTGGTCGGGCGACGAAAAATAAAGTGTGATGAAATGCGGCCTTTCAGATTCAGGAAGTCGCAACCACGCAAGCACTTGCTGTACTCGCGTCGTGTCAGGTATGGATTCATCGTACGGATAAAAATAATCCGGGTTCAGATTTGATTCTGACAATTCAGTACCCACCCAAAAAAACGATGCTGACTTCAGACCTTGCTGTCGCGCTAATCTCCATAAGGGCACTCCGCCATAATAGTCTTTTTCTGTTATCCTTTTCCGGATTTTCATTTCATAAAATTCCTTGCGTGCAGGATCGTAAAACGTATTATCCACAAGACCATGATGACCTGGATATAATCCGGTAACGATTGAGTAATGATTGGGAAATGTCTTGCTAGGAAAACACGGGATCAACCCATCTGCTTGAGTCCCTTTTTTTATAAGCGATTTAAAATTTACAGCGTTAAACTTTTCAACATAGTCGTGGCGAAAACCATCAAAAGAGATAAGAATTACATAAGGTGTTTTTTTTTGCTGTCCTTGAGCAAAAGGGCAAAGTAGAAATATCCAAACAACTGAAAAAAAAATGTGCTTCATGAACTGCAAAATAGCTTTCGTCCTTCCTGGTACAATAAACAATTAAAAAATATCAACGGTTGTTCATAATCGTCAGCCAACGAATGACCGAACATAAACAATTCCTTTTCCAAGAATTTCACAAAGTAGTGATTAGTCATCGCAAATTAACGAGCATTATACTTTTTTCGGAGGTAGGTCAAAGGCTTTGGCATCGTGATCAAATATACCTTTGTGTGATCCATCGCAAAAAGGCTTGTTCCCAGAACGACCACAACGGCAAAGTGAAACTATTTCTCTTCCATTAAGCCCATAATTATTGCCTTGTGAATCTACGATTTCAAAATCGCCTTCTATTTTCAGAGAGCCATTGCTATTTACTGTCAGTTTCGTTTTACCCATTTGATTTTTTTAAAGTGACGCAATTAGCATAACAGTTGCGAGTTCCGAGCTATAGGCATGGATTTTTTTGTCTCAAAGCTTTTTCCATAACTCACACAATGCTAACCGTAAACGTTTACAATAGCGGTTCAATAAATTTTATAACATTGTCGGCCACGATCTTATGGCCTTCGGGATTTGGATGAATTCCATCTTCAAGATTTAATTTTTCATTTCCTGCAACGTCCTGCAGAAGAAAGGGAATTAACGTTGCGTTGTTCTTTTTGGCCAGGTCTGGAAATATTTTTCGAAACTTAGCAGTATACTCTGGGCCCATATTCGGAGGCACCATCATTCCGGCGATGACCAGCTTTACAGCGGGAAACTTTGCCTTCACCTTATCGATAATCTGTTGAAGATTTTTTTCCGTCTGTGCCAAAGGCAAACCCCTTAGACCATCATTGGCGCCAAGTTCCAAAATGAAAATGTCAATAGGTTGACGGATTACCCAATCCAGGCGCGTTAGTCCTCCTGCAGACGTTTCTCCGCTTAAACCAGCGCTTACCACCTTAGCCTTTTGAGTCTCTTTATTTAACTTTTTCTCCACCAAGGCGGGAAACGCTTCCTCCGGAGACAGTCCATAGCCGGCCGTCAGGCTGTCGCCGTAAAAAAGAATAACTTTAGGCGCAGGGCTGGCCTGCGCGAAGCAAAGAAGTAAAATTGTAAATAGCGTTTTAATCCCCATACAAGTAAACTATTTTTGTCTTTAGCCGAAACCGTAACAATTTTGAGATAATAACGTCATTGAAACAGTATTGATTCAGAAACCATGTCAACTCCTATCCTCCAGTGCCAAAATCTTACAAAAATATATCGTTCGGCTGATAAAGAGCTCATGGTCCTGGATAATGTTTCATTCACGGTGGAACAAGGAGATTCCATGGCAATTATCGGTCCATCTGGTAGTGGCAAAACCACCTTACTCGGGCTTTGTGCCGGTTTGGATACAGCCACCACAGGGGTGATTTCACTGATGGGTTTTAAATTAAAGGCAATGAGCGAAGATGACAGGGCTTATACCCGAAACCAGTTTGTTGGTTTCGTCTTCCAAAATTTCCAACTCTTATCTACATTAACTGCTCTCGAAAATGTGATGGTGCCATTAGAATTGCGTGGCGATCGCAATGTGAACCCGAAGGCAAAGGAATTACTGGGACGCGTTGGATTGTCAGACCGGTTACATCATTATCCCTCACAGTTGTCAGGCGGTGAGCAACAGAGGGTGGCGCTGGCCAGGGCCTTTATAGCAGATCCTAAGATTCTTTTTGCAGATGAACCCACAGGTAACCTGGACGAAGAAAATGCAACTCACATAACGGACCTGTTATTTGAAATGAATAAAGAAAAAGGAACGACGCTGATCATGGTCACTCACAATCTTGAGCTCGCGCAACGCACACAACGTATACTTCGCATGCGCGGTGGAAAAATGGTAGAAGAGATCTTAGTTTCAGGTTCAAGGTTAACCCTACCACGCTAACTTAGTGTAAAACGTTAAACTCGAAACTCTAAACTCTAAACTTAACGGACAGACCTCCAACCTTGAACCTGAAACCTCAAACATTAAACTAACACCGTGAGCCTCGAATACATCATCAAAATCAAACGGGAGACGAAAACGATTTTTAGAGACCGGTGGGTATGGGTTATGGCGTGGCGTGATGCCCGTCATAATTTTTCCAGATTGCTTTTATTCATGGCATCATTGGTGGTCGGTATTGCAGCAGTCGTTTCTTTGGACTCACTCAATCACGCCCTTCAAAATGATATTGACCGCAATGCTAAAGAATTGTTAGGAGCCGATCTTGTTATTAATTCTGATAAAAGGTTCGATAAGGAAATTGCTGCGTTTTTTGACTCGACCAAGCTGGAACAAGCTTCCGAGGCCGATATGGCATCGATGATATTATTTCATAACAGCAACAATCAATCACGTCTTATCCGGCTTGTTGCTTTAACTGGTCCTTTTCCCTTTTACGGCAAGATTGAAACGCTCCCCGCCGATGCCTATAAAAAACTGAGCGAAGGGAAATTCGCGATGTTAGACGAAACGTTGGCCAGTCAATTTGAAGTAAGTTCCGGTGACTCCGTTCGGATTGGTAATAGTAATTTTATTGTATCCGGGACGGTTTCAAAAATTCCGGGTGGGGGAGGGATCACCGCGTCCTTTACACCTTCGGTTTATATTTCGCTGAATGAACTTGACTCCACCAGGCTCGTTCAATTTGGAAGCCGTGTAAATTACAAGCAGTTTTTTAAAATTACAGATGAGAAAGAAGTAGAAAAGACAGTTAAAAGTTTTGATCCCGTCATAAAAAAATTCGGATATTCATATGAAACTGTTGAACGAAGAAAAGAGGGGTTAGGGAAGGGATTCCTTTCTATTTATCGTTTATTCTCACTGCTTGCGTTCGTAGCGTTGATATTAGGATGCATTGGAGTTGCAAGCTCAGTTCACATATATGCGCGTGAGAAACGCGAAGAGGTTGCTGTGCTTCGTTGCGTCGGATCTTCCGGATGGCAAGCATTTAATATTTACTTCATTCAAATTTTTATTCTGGGAATTGTAGGGAGCATCGTAGGTTCTCTTCTGGGAATTGCCATTCAGCAAGTGCTTCCTTTCTTCTTAAAAGGGATGCTCCCGTTTGAAATTGGCTTTACACTTTCGTGGAGTTCTTTACTGTTAGGGTTGGTAATAGGTACATTGGTTTCTGTTCTTTTCTCCATCCTCCCGTTGGTTTCTGTTCGTTTTGTTCCGCCCTTAACCGTGTTAAGAGCCACCTCTGAACCCTCAAGAATTATTTCAAAGACAAAAATTACGGCGATTGTACTCATCGTGCTTTTCCCTCTTGGGTTCGCCGCCCTCCAGACGAAAAGCATCGTTACGGGAGCATACTTTTTTTTAGGCCTTGCAGTAGCGTTAGGGTGTTTGACGTTGGTGGCGATGTTACTCTTGCATTTGGTCAAAAAATTCTTTCCGGTGAACGCAGGATTTATTCTCCGGCATTCACTTTCAAGTTTGTTCAGGCCAAACAATCAGACAAGGGTGCTTTTGATAACCATTGGGTTAGGTACATTTATCATTTCCACGCTGAATATTGTTGAACAAAGCATGTTAGGACAAGTTGAATTCACAGGACGAGAGAATCAATCGAATACTATATTGTTTGATATTCAGCCTAGCCAACGTGATGGAGTTATAAAATTAATGGAGGAAAATAAACTCAAAGTAAACCAGGTCGTTCCGATTGTTACGTGCAGGTTACGTGAAGTGAATGGTAAACCGATTGAGGTGATCCAAAAAGATACGACGGATAAAATTTCTAATTGGGCGCTAACGCGTGAATACAGAATAACCTACCGCGATAGTCTGCATCACTCTGAAAAATTAACCAAAGGGGAAGTGCAACGAAAACAGGCTGGTAAAGATTCTATATGGGTTACGTTGTCTGAAGGAATGCAGGATAATTTGGGTATCACCATTGGCGATTCCCTGGTTTTTGATATTCAGGGAGTACCCATGAAAGTAAAAATTTCAGGGATACGGGAAGTTGATTGGCCAAAAGACCCGCCCAACTTTATTTTTGTCTTTCCCGCGGGTGTTCTAGAAGATGCACCGCAAATTTTTGTGACCTCGACGCGCATTACAGATCAGCAGCAGGCAAACAGTTTTCAACAGCAACTGGTCATGCAGTTTCCCAATGTTTCGCTGATAGATCTTCGCTTAATTTTAAGTACAGTGAACGGTTTGTTTGATAAATTGGGATTGGTCATCCGGTTTTTAGCGTTGTTCAGTATCATTACCGGTTTGGTTGTATTAGCCGGTGCTGTAATCAACAGTAAATTTCTTCGGATTAAGGAAAACGTTTTGCTGCGTACAATTGGTGCACGTACGCGTCAGATTTTTAAGATTACGCTGATTGAATACGCATGGCTTGGTTTGTTCTCAGCCTTAACAGGAATGACTTTATCCCTGGGGGGAGGTTTTTTATTAACTAAATTTTTCTTTGAAATCACCTTTGCATTCGATTGGATCGAGTTGTTGATTATTAGCACGGGCGTCGTATTCCTTACCATGTTAATCGGTTGGTTTAATTCCAGAGAGGTTATTAATACGCCGCCGTTGCAAGTGTTAAGGAAAGAAGGATAGCTGGACCGTTATGAACCATTGATAGCTTGTACTAAGTTAAGTAAACTTTGGCGAATCATTTTTTGAACAGTTACGAGCCTAAAGGAGCCGCGAGTTTCGAGCGATTGCCTCAAAGCTCATCGCTCGAAACTCAAAGCGATAAGCACGCCAGAATTCGCTATTTATAGTCTATTTTGTCAAGTTTGAAATACTGAAATGAGATCATTCCTAAACATCCTGAGTTGAAAGTCGAAAAATAAACTATCATCAATTCAGCAGCTGTTCTTGATTGTCAATAATTGACATCGAGATGCACCACTTACCTATTACAATTTACTGATTACTGTTTTTGCTAGTCCTGCGACTTATATTTCTTTTTCACCTGATCAATCGTATCTAACAAACCTTCTTTATATGAATCATTTGTAAGCTCCCAAAACATAATGCCATTTAGGTGATGATCCGCTACGTATTTCGTTTTTAGTTCCATTGAACGTTTGTCATCGTAGGTGATAAAAAGTTTTTCTTGTGCATTGTGGGAGTATGGAGCTTTTGTGACATCATCCCAATAAGAAACAAATCCTTTTGAGGTAGCAAGTTCAGTGTTAAAATTTTTGTAGTCCACACCTCTTTTAAATTTCCCCGATTGATAGAGTCCATTGCGTGTAGCCGGAACATTCTCCCACATACGTCCGTAGAAAGCAGCGCCAATCACCAGTTTATTTGCCGGAATGCCTATTTTGATAAGGTATTTCACTGCGTTATCAGTCGATTCGTGCTGTTCAGGTGAACTATACATCGCCGTATGGTGACCTGTAACAGTAGAATTTCCATTCACCAGATCATACGTCATCAGATTAACGCGATCAACATCTTTCATTACTTCTTTCCATTCAACCGCCTCGTCCAAGAATTTCTGAAAGCCGCCAGCCGCAAAACTGATCTCGTAATTTTTTCCTAAAGTCTGCCGCAGCTCTCTTACAAGGGCAGTAAAATTTTGTTTATCGCCAGGTTTGAAAGCGTGATCAGGATAGCCCTCCACGACTGGATATTCCCAATCCAAGTCAATGCCGTCTGTACCATACGTCTTACTAAGATTAAGCACGGATTGCGAAAATTCTTTACGTGCATCCGGTGATGAAAAAACGTCAGAGCAAGTTTTGCAGCCCCCCCAACCTCCTAAAGACAATAATACTTTTAATGACTTGTTTCGTTTTTTAAGACTCACCAACTTTTTTATTGCCGCTGCATCGCGGTCATTGTCAACAGTAAGTTTATTTCCCGTCAGGTGACAAAAACTGAAGATAATGTGGGTTAGCTTTTCAGCTGCTAAACTATCCACGGTTTCCGGTCCTCCAAAATAATAACCCGTAACTGTGAAGTTATTTAGAGGTTGTGCATGGCTAGTCGACAGTGTAAGGCAAACAAAAAACAGAGAAAGGAAATAATGGTGCGTCATGTTTGTAAAATAAGGTTCTAATATCCTTTATCAGTGACAATAACAATTCGATTTCTGTTGAGTGGTCATTACAGTTTACCCGATATGGTTTGTGTTGTGTGTGATCCGGACCATGATTTTAGGATTGAGGGATTTGCAGGATTAAGACGCAAGTCTTATAATGGGTGGTCGGTTCACTATTCTTCAGCTCGTCTGGTTCCACCATCGCAGCCGCCCTGCCAATGCGATTAATTGCCGCAATTCCTTTTCGTCATTCGTCATTCGTCATTCGACATTCGACATTTTCTCCCGGTCATAGACCGAATTTGACAGTCAGGGATATCTTCTGAAAGAAATCTTGCGATTCCTTCAATCCTTAAAATCCTCGTCCTAGATTTGCGGATTAAATCAAAAAGGCTTTGAACTACTTATCAGCTGAATTAGTCGCTAAAACTTATAATGATCGTTGGTTATTTAAGGATGTTTCTCTGGGAATTTCGCAAGGGGAGAAGTTTGCTCTAGTGGGGAATAACGGTGTCGGAAAATCGACTTTATTAAAAATATTAACAGGGGAGGTCACCCCGGATATTGGAAGCGTAAGCGTCCGTCAGGGTATTCGTATGGGCTATTTAACCCAACAGCCCAATGTAAATGAGCAGCTTTCCGTGAAGGATATATTGTTCAGCGACTCCAATGAGATCGCCAAGGTGGTAAAGGAGTATGAGGATTGCATTCATCATCCTGAGACTTCAGGGGAACGAATGCAGGCGGTATTAGAAAAGATGGAGGAATTGAACGCCTGGGATTATGAAAACAAGGTTCATGAGGTAATTGAAAAGCTGGGAGTACCTGACATTGATAAAAAGTTCGGCGAACTTTCAGGTGGTCAAAAAAAGCGGATTTTCCTTGCTCAGCTGCTGCTGCTTGAGCCAGACCTCATCATTATGGATGAGCCTACCAATCACCTTGACTTATCCGCTATCGAATGGCTTGAGACTTATTTGTCTGGCCAGAACATCACCTTAATTATGGTGACTCACGACAGGTATTTTCTCGATAATGTGGTAACTGAAATTATTGAATTGGATAGGGGACAGCTGTTCCGCTACAAAGGAAAATATGCATACTACCTGGAAAAAAAGGCAGGAAGGGAAGAACTGCTTAAAATAGAAGTAACAAAAGCGAAAAATCTCTTAAAAAAAGAGCTTGACTGGATGAGGCGGCAGCCGAAAGCACGGGGCACAAAAGCAAAATATCGCATTGAAGCGTATCATGAACTAGAGAAAAAAGCTTCCCAGGATATTAAAAAGGACAAGCTGGAACTTGATATTAAGGAAACACGGCAGGGCGGAAAAATTCTGGAAGTCGAACACATATCTAAAAAATATGGTGAGCTATTAATCGTTGATGATTTTTCCTTTGTTTTTAAAAAGAACGATCGCATTGGCGTTGTGGGAAAAAACGGGATTGGCAAGTCAACTTTTCTAGACATGATGACCGGCAAGATCAAACCCGACCGGGGAGAGATCATGCCAGGGTTAACAACCAAGTTTGGATATTTCCGGCAAGAATCGGTGAACCTGAATCCTGCTAACCGGTTAATTGAAGAGGTAAAAGAGATTGCTGAGTTCATTACCATGTCAGATGGATCTCAGGTGTCCGCTTCCAAGTTCCTCGATATATTTTTATTTCCTCCGGAAAAACAATATAACTACATCAACAAACTGAGCGGTGGTGAAAAAAAACGGTTGCAGTTATTAAAATTACTGGTGACCAATCCGAATTTTTTAATTCTGGATGAGCCCACAAATGATTTTGATATCGATACATTAAATGTGCTGGAAGATTTCCTGGAAAAATTTGCCGGATGCCTGTTGCTCGTTTCGCATGATCGGTATTTTATGGATCACCTGGTAGACCAACTTTTGGTGTTTGAAGGCGATGGCAAGATCAGGCTATTCAATGGCAATTATTCAGACTACCGCGATTGGTTGGAAGAAAAAGAATTGGAAATTGTGGCTAAACCCGGTGTGCCAAGCGTTGTTGAAAAGGCACCCGCGGAGTCAAAAAGAAAAGCCAGCTATAAGGAGAAACAAGAGTATGAGAAACTTCAGGAGGAAATCGATAAGCTTGAAAAGCAGAAGGCTGAAGTCACAGCATTAATTGCGAATGCAGCTACGGATCACAATCAACTGCAAAAATGGTCGAAGGAAATTGAACATATTTCCAATTCCATTGAGCAAAAAACAATGCGATGGCTTGAATTAGCCGAACTGATATGAGGATTTAAGCAACAGATGCCGAGATTGCTTGAATAAGGGGATTAATAATCTATTTACCCTTTATTTATACCTCTTCTAAATTCCTAGCAGAGATAGGGGATGCCTGCAGCACACATTAAATTGTTCAACCGTTAGTATAAATTGCTATGGAAATCGATTGAATAGTATAATTTTAAGCAAATTTTAATATCACATGAATCTGAATATTGAGGCTGAAAAGAAGAATACCTACGATGCAATTGTGGTAGGTACGGGGATTAGCGGGGGATGGGCAGCAAAAGAACTGACTGAAAAAGGGTTGAAAACGTTGGTGCTCGAGCGAGGCCGGATGGTCAAGCACCCGGATTATCCGACGGCAACAAAAGATCCATGGGATTTTCCCAATGGAGCGAAACCAACCCAAGAGGATTTAAAACAACAAGGGGTTCAGAACCGGACAGGTTATACAATACAGCAAACCACAAAACACTGGTTTGTTAATGATCTTGAGAACCCATACACGGAAGTAAATCGCTTTGACTGGATGCGTGGTTATCACGTAGGTGGGAGATCCTTAACCTGGGGTCGCCAGAGCTATCGGCTAGGTGATATGGATTTTAGTGCCAATGCTAAAGACGGTATCGCCGTTGACTGGCCTGTACGTTATAAGGACATTTCACCTTGGTATGATTATGTAGAATCTTTTATTGGCGTCAGTGGACAAGTTGAGAATTTGCCTCAGCTGCCGGATGGAAAGTTTCTTCCTCCTATGGAATTGAATTGTGTTGAATTGGACATGAAGAAACGCGTTAAAGATAAATTTGGACGCTTAGTGACAATTGGCAGAACGGCACATGCTACTGCGCCGCTTCCACACAGTCCGCAGCGTGGAACTTGTCAATATAGAAATCTTTGCTCGCGCGGATGTCCTTATGGTGCCTATTTCAGCAGTAACTCATCCACACTTCCTGCTGCAGAGAAAACCGGTAACATGACGTTGCGACCGAACTCCATTGTATATGAACTTATTTATGATGAGAAAAAAGGCAAAGCCACCGGTGTAAAAGTATTGGATGGTGAAACTGGAAAGCAGGAAGAATTTTACGCGAATGTGATTTTCCTTTGTGCCTCCACTTTTGGCTCTACGTTCATCATGATGAATTCTATATCCAATCGTTTCCCCAATGGATTTGGCAATGATAGCGGAGAACTGGGACACAATATTATGGATCATCATCTCAGTACGGGTGCAACATCCGACGTCGAAGGCTATGAAGATCAATATTATTTTGGAAGAAGGGCAAATGGATTTTATATCCCACGCTATCGAAACGTTGGAACCGACAAGCGTGATTATATCAGAGGCTTCGGCTACCAGGGTGCCGCTAGTCGACAAGGATGGGCCAGCCACGTGGCAGAACTCAACATTGGCGCAGATCTTAAAGCTGCTGTGTCAGCACCGGGTAAATGGACCATTGGTATGCAGGGTTTTGGAGAAATACTTCCGTACCATGAAAACTTCGTGGTAATCAATAAGGATAAGAAAGACAAGTATGGCCTACCTACGCTTACATTCGATGCCATATTGCGTGATAATGAAATTAAAATGCGGAAAGATATGGCAAATGATGCAGCAGAAATGCTGGATTCTTCCGGATTTAAAAACGTGAGAACCTATGACAGGGAGATAGGGATTGGTCTCGGCATTCACGAGATGGGTACTGCACGTATGGGTAAGGATCCTAAAACATCTGTGCTTAATAAATGGAACCAGGTACATGCCTGTAAAAATGTTTACGTCACCGACGGTTCATTCATGACTTCGGCAGCATGTCATAACCCGTCATTGGGATATATGGCCTTTACGGCAAGAGCTGTTGATCATGCCGTAAGTGAATTGAAAAAGAATAATATTTAAGAGGTTCAAATACATACAAACTATGGATCGTAGAGAAGCATTAAAACGAACCGCGTGGATTATGGGGGGAGCAGTTTCAGCCCCTGCTATCATGGGTATTCTGAACGGCTGCACGGCAAAACCAACAATTGATTGGAAACCCGTTTTTCTTTCATCAGATCAAGGGATCTTAGTCACGCAAGTCGCGGAAATAATAATTCCTAAAACAGATACACCAGGGGCTAAAGACGTAGGTGTTCCAGGTTTTATTGATAATATAGTAAAGGATTGTTTTACAAAAGAAGATCAGGATAATTTTCTAAATGGCTTAAAGGCTTTTGATGAAGAAGCAAAGAAGGAGTATGGTGATCCTTTTGCCGAACTTGACGCAAAAGATCAGGAAGCATTTGTGAAAAAGCTCCACGATGCAGCGGTAAAAGCAGAAAAAGAAACTACACCTGCACCAAAACGACCTTTTATCCTCCACATGAAGGAGCTTACGATGCTGGGATTTTTTACTTCAGAACCTGGCGCCACGCAAGTGCTGCAATACAGTCCGGTACCCGGAGCCTACAAAGGATGTGTTCCATTAAAAGAAGCAGGCAACGGTAAAACGTGGGCTACGTAGAAGAGGTGTTGAAGTGTTTAGGTGTTTAAGTGTTTAAGTGTTTAAGTTAGGTAATAAGATAATTAGCACGAACTTCAACACTGCGAAAAGCTCGATTGTAAATGTTCGTTCCTCCTCTGATAGAAAGAACCGTTCTGATCTCAAAAGAACGGTTCTTTCTTTTAAATCAATTTCTAATTATTGGGTACTCTTTATCACTCAAACATCAGCCCACAACACGTGGATACGCGAAACCTCGAACCTTAAACCTTAAATCTCGAACTTTAAACCTCGAACCTCAAACTAATTTTTCGGTGGTGGTGTAATCATAATATGCGCACGATGAGTTCCGGGATCCATGATCCACGGCATGCCTGGAGCTTCCGGCTTTAATGGAAGGCCGGTGGTCTCAGAGGTGGCATAGGGAATGTAAACGACATATCGCAAATTACCATCTTTTACTTCGCCTGTGCTGCGATTGAATTGTTCATCTTTCGCTGAATAAACAAAAAGGGATGTAGGCTGTTGGGGCATCATTAGCTTTTTGGTTTTAACCTCTAATTCCCGGATGTCAAAAATTTCCTGAAAAGACTTTCCTTGCTGTTTCAGCTCGCGTCCCCGAATCATAAAAGGTTCCAGGTCTTTGTGATAGCACGAAACATTAAGCCCGGGCTGGGCAGGGTCGTCCGACAGGCACACCATTTCATTTTCCCCTTTTCGCAAAACGATGAACTCACCTTTCTCTGAGTATCCGTAGACCATGGCTTTTTCCCGTAAAGATTCCGGTGCTGCAAGCACCGCAGTCTTAAGCTGAACTTCTTTCGTGGGAATACTTTGTGAAAAACCAAAAGCCCCATAAAAGACGAGGGCTACTGCGAGTGTAAATTTTCTCATATACATGTTAATTTTAGATTGACGATTTACGATCGATGGTGATATTTTCAAGGTGTCTGCGAACTTTCATCATAACGTAATCTACAATCGTAAATCTACAATCGTAAATTCTACCACCCAATACCATAATCTTCACCATGATTGCTCGACCCGCCCCAAAAGCTTCCATGCTTCCAATCAAAATAGATTGCATTTATAGGTCCCGATGTACGTTCATCAAATGAAAGTTTATATCCCATTTCAAATAATTCTTTTCGAATCCACTCAGGGGTACTGTTATGCAACAAGATAGCCCCGGGTTGTGGCTTTCGGTTTTCGTTTCCCAAGGATAAATATAATTGATAGGTGTTGATGTTTGCCGCCTCCGTCGCCTCCTGCACATTCATTCCAAACTCGACCACGTTTAAAAAGAACTGGAGTAAGTTCTGATCTTGAGAATCGCCTCCTTGAACGGCAAATGATAAGAATGGCTTGCCATCCTTCATCGCCAGAGTCGGCGTGAGCGTAACACGTGGCTGCTTGCCCGGCGCCACTACATTAAAAGGATTTAGTTTGGGGTCAGTTACAAAACTTTGCATTCGCTGACTCATTCCGATTCCCGTTTTACCCGCAATACAAGCGGGCATCCACCCACCGCTGGGGGTAATGGATACAACCCATCCTTCCTTATCGGCGGCTTCAACA
The DNA here is from genome assembly GCA_964484845.1 of uncultured Chryseolinea sp. Classification (GTDB taxonomy): domain Bacteria; phylum Bacteroidota; class Bacteroidia; order Cytophagales; family Cyclobacteriaceae; genus Chryseolinea. Next base: position 17,940 of record CAZAHL010000113.1, read on the forward strand.
GATGTAGTCCCAAGCCAGAAATTCTTCAGATAGTTTTCATCTAACGGAGTAGCTGGTGTATTTGTTGACGCTTGTTTAAATTGTTTTAAATATTCCTGGTAAGGATTAACCTTTCCTTCGAATGGATACGGATCACCAGGACTCGCGTTTGCATCGTTCTTAGTTCCGTTCATTGACTTCGCACGCTCCTTCGCATACTCTTTGGAAAGTAATCCTTTAATAGGTTCTTCCGGAGTAACGGTTGGATCACCGTAATAGAAATCCCGGTCAGCAAAGGCAAGGTTCATGGATTGATAGAGGGTATGAATATATTTGGTAGAGTTATAACCCATACCTTTCAGATCAAAATTTTCGAGAATATTAAGCGCCTGCAACATTACAGGTCCCTGCGTCCATTGAGATAGTTTGTAAACATCAATGCCTTTGTAATTTACCTTTAACGGCTCCTCAATTTTTACTTTCCAATTGGATAGATCATCCGTTGTAATGAGCCCACCTTGTTCCTGGCTCCCGCGTACGAATTCGTTGGCTATGTCTCCTTTATAAAACCGATCGTTTGCTGCATAGATTGCTTCCTTACGGCTCTTCCCTTTTTTTAATGCCTGCTGCTCTGCTTCAACCATCTTAGTTAGCGTGGAAAGCAAATCAACCTGCTTGAATATTTCACCTGCTTCAGGCGCTTCACGCGGCGCGCCAAGGTGTGGAAGGAAAACAGCCTTCGAGTATGGCCACTGCTTGATCATTTCTTTTCCCCGCTCCATACTGTTAGCACCCTGTGCTTCTATCGGATAGCCGGCGGCTAGTTTCATGGCAGGTGCTAACACATCTTTAAGACTCAGGGTACCAAATTCCGCAAGCATGGTACAGATTCCACCAGGAGTTCCTGGTGTTACTGCCGCTAAGGGTCCATATTCCGGTGGATAATTCATCCCCTTGCCCTTAAAGAATTCCGGTGTAGCACCTGTCGGCGCGACGCCAAGCGCGTTTATTCCAATTACTTTACCGGTTTTAGGATTATAGATGAGGGCTTGGGTTTCTCCCCCCCAACTTAAAACATCCCACATGGTACACGTGGCAGCCAGCATGGCGCAAGCAGCGTCTACTGCATTTCCTCCTTTTTGGAAAGTCATAGCTCCCGCAGTAGCAGCCAATGGTTTTCCAGTAATCGCCATCCATTGATTTCCATGCAATACCGGTTTTTGTGTTCCTTCCGGACGTGCATTAAAAGTTTGGGCAGCCAATGAGATTGATAAGTAGGACCCAAGAATAAGAAGGAATATTTTTTTCATGGACTTGGGTTTAAGGAGTTAAAAGCGATGGATAAATTTTAGGTTATATTCCAAATCTATAATGGCTGAGTCACATTACGAATCTACGAGATAGCACATAAAAAGAGAATTACGAAGACTTGATTTAAGGAGGCAGCACGAAATTTACGGAGCGAAATCAATCTTCGACCTCAAGCAATTCCAAGACGTCATTCATCATTTCAAAATCTTTTAACCCGGGTTTCAATTCAACCGTGCCGTGTAAAACAAATCCACTGACTTGTTCATGACCTAACCAAGTTTGTACTTCAGATTTCAACTGAATTTCGATCAGTAAACGGTAGTCGGAGGAGAGGATATGTCTGCTCACCAAGAACTCGGGTTCAACTGCGAAATTATGGATAGCATCGCCTTCTTCAATGTAGAGTAAAAAGGGAAGGGGTAGTGAGGAAAAGAGGGATAGTTCTTCCAAACTCATCTCCAGGTAATCAGGCTTATAATTGTCCAGGATTGCTTCGAGTTCACCCTGTGTTCTTATCCCGTATACTTCCGCTACCATCAGCGGTCCGGTAATCCATCCTCTGATTTCCTGAAAGCTCGCAGGGGCAATATAGTTTTCCTGACCGGCAATTGTCCGGAAGCCCAACATATCTACCCCCATTCCGGCGCAATACCTTGCATCGCTCAGGTTTGTGATGCTTCCAACTTTAACGAAGGTCTTTAAAGGCATAGTTTTAGTGCTTAATAAAAAATAACTTTGTGAAGCTTACGTTCAAAGTTCTGCCTGGATTAAGGAAAAACAAATTATTGGTGAA
>CAZAHL010000114.1:0-19900 GCA_964484845.1 uncultured Chryseolinea sp.
AGTTGAAGGATGCTATCCGCGCCATGTTCAGGGGGGAGAAAATCAATCAAACGGAAAAAAGATCGGTACTGCACATCGCTTTGCGTAATCGTTCAAACACCCCAATTCAAGTGGACGATAGCGATATAATGCCAGAAGTGAATACAGTGTTGAAACAAATGAAGGCCTTTTCCGATAATCTTATTAACGGAAGCATGAAGGGCTTCTCGGGTAAAACGTTTACCGATATCGTAAACATTGGAATTGGTGGATCCGACCTGGGCCCTTACATGGTAACAGAAGCGTTAAAACCTTATTGGAGGAATATCACACCGCACTTTGTTTCAAATATAGATGGAACTCATATCTTCGAAACGCTAAAAAAGCTTAATCCTGAAACAACTCTTTTTGTTGTTGCCTCTAAAACTTTCACGACACAGGAAACCATGACCAACGCTGCTTCAGCGCGGGAGTGGTTCCTGGAAAAAACTGATAGCAAGGGCGATGTTTCTAAACACTTCGTTGCTGTTTCAACCAATAAAAGTGAGGTTACGAAGTTTGGTATTGATCCCGAAAACATGTTCGTTTTTTGGGATTGGGTCGGCGGCCGATATTCGCTCTGGTCGTCTATCGGATTGTCTATTGCTTGTACCATTGGGTACGATAACTTTGAAAAATTTCTGGATGGTGCCCATGCCATGGACAACCACTTTAAAGACGAGCCTTTCGAAAAAAATATTCCTGTCATCCTTGCGCTCATCGGCATTTGGTACAATAACTTTTTTGGTGCAGCATCCGAAGCAATTCTGCCATACGATCAGTACCTACATCGCTTTGCCGCATACTTTCAACAAGGAAACATGGAAAGCAATGGAAAGTCAGTCGACAGGACAGGTAAGCCTGTAACCTATCAGACGGGCCCCGTTATTTGGGGAGAACCAGGTACGAACGGACAACATGCCTTCTACCAGCTCATTCATCAGGGAACAAAGCTGATCCCGTGTGATTTTATCGCGCCTGCTATCAGCCAAAATCCGATTGGCGACCATCATAATAAACTACTTTCTAACTTTTTTGCACAGACGGAGGCTTTGATGAAGGGTAAAACTCCTGAAGAAGTAGTTGAGGAGCTGCGAATTGCGGGTATGGATAGTGAAGCAATTAAATTTCACGTTCCATTCCGATCTTTTGAAGGCAACCGACCCAGCAACAGTATTATGTTCAAGGTCTTAACTCCCCGAACGCTCGGCACCCTGATTGCTCTTTATGAACATAAGATTTTTGTTCAGGGAGTACTCTGGAACATTTTTAGTTTTGATCAATGGGGCGTCGAGCTGGGTAAGGTATTGGCAAAACAAATTCTTCCTGAATTGCAGTCCAACGAACAAATCACCTCGCACGACTCTTCAACAAATGGCTTAATCAATTATTTCAAACGTTTGAAATTCAATTGATTAAATACTGTGTTGCAAAGTACGTTTCGTCCCTTATTTTTGTTGGATTTTAGATCGTAATGGACAATAAAATTTCGAGAATTGGTGTCTTCACCTCCGGTGGAGATGCGCCTGGTATGAATGCTGCGATTCGGGCCGTAGTCCGCGCCTGTGCTTACTACAAGAAAGAATGCTTTGGTATTATGCGCGGGTATGAGGGGATGATTGAAGGAGATATCGTAAAACTTGGAGCGCGATCCGTTGGTAATATTATTCAACGAGGCGGCACCATTCTGAAGACTGCCCGGAGCGAAGAGTTTAGGACTACCGAAGGCCGCGTAAAAGCATTCAACCACTTAAAAAAAGAAGGGATCGATGCTGTTATCGCCATCGGCGGCGACGGAAGCTTTACGGGGCTGCATAAACTATATCAGGAATTTCAGTTACCTTCCATATGCATACCTGGAACCATCGACAATGATCTTGCAGGAACAGACTATACCATCGGATATGATACTGCAACGAATATCGCAGTAGAAGCAATCGACCGCATACGAGATACTGCCCTTTCGCACAACCGGCTTTTTTTTATTGAGGTAATGGGAAGAAACTCCGGATACATCGCCATAAACAGCGGGATTGCAGGAGGTGCTGCGGCGATTATTATTCCAGAAGACAATATCACGTTTGAACAGCTCTATTCTTTGCTCGGCGAGGGTGGAAAGACCAGTAAGAGCTCGAATTTAATTGTTGTTGCCGAAGGATCCAAAATCGGAGATGCTCATTCCCTTGCCAAACAAGTTGCTGCACGTTCGAGTTATTTCGATATTAAAGTTACTGTGCTCGGTCACTTACAACGGGGAGGCTCCCCTACCTATTTCGATCGCGTTCTTGCATCTCGCATGGGAGTTGGGGCTGTTGAAGGATTACTCAATGGCTATACAGATGTCATGGTGGGTATTAGCGACAGAAAAATAATATACAACCGTTTTGACGATATCATGCATACGCATCATGAGATAGACAGTGAGGCACTTCGGATAGCAAAAATCTTATCGATATAAACAACCCATAAATAAGCAGCAATATGAGAGAGCTAACGATCGGGATAGACATTGGGGGTACCAATACAAAATACGGCATTGTGGATCGTGCGGGGAACGTGGTCTTTCACGGAAATATTTCTACTATACAATACGAAGAGTTCAAGAATTATTTTGCAGGCCTCTCGGATGCATTACGGCAAGCTATTAAAACTATTCCGGGAGCGCACAAACTGATGGGAGTGGGTGTTGGAGCAGCGAACGGAAACTATTATAAAGGGACCATCGAACGCGCCACGAACCTTAAGTGGAAAGGAATAATCCCCTTAGCGGATATGATCAAGGAAGAATTTGATCTGCCAGCAATTGTAACCAATGATGCCAACGCAGCGGCTGTGGGCGAGATGGTGTATGGATCAGCGAAAGGAATGAAGGATTTTGTGGTAATCACCCTGGGCACAGGACTGGGAAGTGGTTTCGTGACGAACGGCCAACTGCTAAACGGGAAACATGGTATTGCAGGCGAGGTGGGACATACATCTGTGAACCCTGCCGGTAGATATTGTAACTGTGGAAAACGTGGATGCCTCGAAACGTATGTATCGGCAACCGGGATCAAACGGACCGTTTACAAGCTATTGGCTGATCACCTGGAGCCTAGCGAACTTCGCGGAATAAGCTTTGATAATCTTACCACCAAAATGATTACCGAGTCGGCGGTACGGGGGGACCTGGTGGCGCTCGCTGCTTTTGAATATACCGGAAGAATACTCGGGATGAAATTAGCGGAAACTATTGTTCATACTGACCCAGAAGCAATTTTCCTGTTCGGAGGACTTTCACTGGCCGGGGATTTGATCTTCAAACCCACTATAAAACATATGGAAGCTAACCTGATGCCCCTCTTCCGCGGAAAAATTAAGGTACTTCCATCAGGTTTGCAAAATCAGGCTGCACCTATTCTCGGAGCAAGCAGTCTTGTCTGGAATTATCTGGACAACTTACAGCCTAAGGAAGCTATCGCTTAACCCAAGAACGTATCCGAGCGTAATCACCATCCCGCAAGAATATGATGTAGGAAATGATCATGATGCCGGCAAAATCAGGAAGGCTCATCACGACCCATATAAACAAATGAAAGAACACTCCTGCTACCAGCATGGGCAGTCGTGTTTTCTCCATCCAGACAAAAAATACAAACAAAAGTTCAAATAAAATCGTTGCCCACGAAAGCACCTGGTGGATGAACGGATCTTCGAATATCCCCGTGAAAGCAGGATTGTAAAGCGTGTTGAGATGTATAATGTAATCAAAGGCTTCACCAGACCTCCATGTTTCACTCTGCAATTTATCCCATCCTGAAACGAGGTAAATAAAAACAATTTGAAGCTGACACAGCACAACGCCAAGGTTATACGTTGTTTTCTGTATCATACTTCCCAATTCCGATTTAAGGGAGGGATTTCCTGCCAATGGTATGCACCAAAATGCCAGCATGAAGAGCACAAGATCAGCACCGTTTGCAAACGGCAAAAATACAACGTATAAATTCACAGTTAGCCAGAAAAAAAGGATGGATACGATGTAGTGGGAGCGTAAAAAAATTGCCAGCACCAAAAACAGAATAGCCAGAATAAGAAATATGTCAATGTTGTAATCCGCCAGAAAAGACGGTGCAAGAACAATTTTACCAACCCATGACCTGGGTAAGCTTAGGCGATGATCCTCTATCACCCTTCGGCTAAGCGACCAAACCATCGTTGTTTTGATTAACGTATAAAAAACCAGGCCTTTAAAAAATATCCGGATGGTCAAGCGATTATTAAAATCACTGGTAAAATATTGACATACCTTTTCAATACTATTTTTTAGCATCTTCAACGGTAGTTGGATTATACGTGTAAGTGAAAACCGTATCTAAGTTGTAGGACTTAATTTCAGGGATATATTCATTCAAAGCGTAGGTCAGGGTCAGAGAATCAACAGGAGCGTTGATGTATTCTTTAAGGACGAAATTGTTTAATTCACGGAACGACGAATTTGCTTTGATCTTTTCAAAAGTTTTAAGCCCGGAAAACTGTCCAACCTCATAGGAAAGGCGCTTTTCATAATCGTTGTACGGAAGCTTATCAAACCTCCATGGCCTGCGGGTGTAATGTAGGAAATACTCTTTTCCATACTCCCGGGGCGTTGACCACTTTCCATCGCGTTTATAGCTGACTGCCAAGTAGTGGGAAGTTTTAATCCTTGACTCTGTAAAGAAGGGCCCGACGACGACTAACTGTTTGTAAAGCGTGATTATCTTTAAACGACTGATGGAATCCTTCGGAACAAACACAACATAAAGGGAAATCACCACATGCAACGTAACAATCATGACGGCGATAATCCCAATGCGTAACGTTAACGTTTGTCTATCCGTTTTTTTCACAACAAAAAATAGACATATGCGAACCGGTAATCAAGTGTTATTCAATTTTTACTCTCAAATTCTCGCCAAGCAATCCAAATTCCCTGATCCATTCCGGAGAGTGGCCCTCGAATAGGCGGCTCATCTTGGATATTTCAAAATACATATTTTGGCTTTTATAAAGATTGGGAGAGAGATTGAGTTGTCCCAGTAACGGGAATAAACGGTTTAATCTTTCCAGGCGTGTGTAGTTATCTCCTTCCTGACTAAAACGTTTTAGCTCCTTAATAATGCATTCTCCGACCAGCCTCTCCAATTGATCCTTGTCTTCAATAGTTAATCTCCATTTGACCAATTCGTGCGTGATGCGCTCAACCTGACGGATATTGATTCGGTCGGAAAGAAAGCAGCGCGTCAGATCTGCGTTCAGAATATATTCAAAAGTAGTTCGATAAGCATTTGGAATGGGGGCATCGTTGTTAGCCAATGCCATCACCAGCGGGTAATCCCTGTTGTAAATTCTGCGAAGCGAGTTCTCCAAATCGCGCATGCTTTGAAACGTGATCAGATCAAAAACTTTTCGCTTTTCGTCCTGAAATAATTGCCAGATCGTGTATTTCTCCGGGCCGAAGTAAACCTGCATGAGACCAATGATGTCTCCCAGCCGCGCTTCCTCAAACGCCTGCGTAATAAGCGTCTGCATAATATTGAATTTTTCGGTTTCCATATCGATGGAAATATTTCCGATGATGTTATGCTGGCCCATGTAAATTACGGCAAAGGCAAACTTTTTCTCCGACCGGGTGACATTGGATTTTACCTTCGTAATGCCTATCACTAATTTTTGCTGACCAGCTTCTTTACGAATAAATATTTCGTTTTTAGTGGTGTAGTTAAAGACAGGAAAGGACTCAGGGTCTTCTTCAAAAATTGAGGAAACTGCATAGTGCATTCCAACGCGTTGCAAATTTGTTTTAGAGGGAACGACATATTTTTTATAGACTTCCCTCCCATTCCCAAGTGATGTAACATTAGATGGGGCAAGTTCCATTCTTCGCAAAAACCCTTCTTCCAGATTGACATCGCTAATCTGACTTACCAATTGCATGGCACGACAGGCATATTGCATGATCTGAGTTGTTTCAATACCAGAGAGGTCGTCAAAAAACCATCCGCAACTGGTATACATAAGCATGGCATTGCGTTGCACTTCCATCATGCGCAATACACGGTTGTGTTCAACTTCAACGAGGCAATGCCTTTTCAAAAAACTATCAACATTTCCATCGCTGCGATCGAGAATAACACTAATATAATCTTCACGCGCGGCCCATGGGTCCTTCAAAAACTTAGATGTTTCCTTTATATAGATCGATGTTAATTCGTCGCGCAACCAATCCAGCGTTTCACGTAAAGGCTTCCGCCACCGTTGATGCCAATCGGGTCTACCAGAATTACAGCCACAATTCTCTCTCCACCGCTCGATACCGTGAACGCAACTCCAGGAACTATCCTCGTGAATATCCACTTCGTAAGCAGGTGGGAATTTTGACAGGAACTCTGCGTAGTTGGTCACATGGGATTGTTTATTTCGTTCGATATAGTCCATACCGTAAGCAAGAGCCATATCCCCATGTTTGTGATGATGTCCGTAGGTTTCACCGTCTGTTGCAATATGAACCAACTGAGGCTCGGAGGGTTCATTATCAAATCCATCGAGCAAGCGATGGGCAAACTTCTTTCCATCGTTCAATAAACCATTAAACGCTACGCCTTGTGATATTTCGCCATTGTAAAAAAATAAAACAATACTCCCGCCGGACGGAAGCATGATCTTGTATGGCCTTCGTGTATCTAATGTGTCTGTGTTTACTTTTGTCCATTCCTTTTTGCCAAGCAATCGAACCGCTTTGGCCTGGCGAGGTGCGAGAATTGTAAATTTAATGCCATGCTTAAATAACAACTCCAGCGATTCAACATCCACAGCAGTTTCAGATAGCCACATTCCTTCAGGCAGTCTCTTAAACCGGAATTGAAAATCCTGAATTCCCCAAATTATCTGGGTTTCCTTATCACGCGAAGTCGACAGTGGGAGGATCATGTGGTTGTAAACCTGCGCTATAGCCGAACCGTGGCCGTTAAACATATTCACACTTTCACGATCGGCGTGTAATATAGCGCTGTATGTTTCCGGATCGTGTGATTGCATCCAGGAAAGCAACGTGGGACCAAAATTGAAACTGATCTTGGAGTAATTATTGATAATATTTTTAATGACTCCCTTTCCGTTTAATATACGCGACGCCGTATTAGGTGCATAACATTCAGCTGAAATGCGTTCGTTCCAATCATGATAAGGATGCGCTGAATCCTGTACTTCTATAACTTCCAGCCATGCATTTTCACGAGGAGGCTGATAGAAGTGCCCGTGAATACAAATATATTTTTCCAAATCAGTTAATCGTTAATCGTTATCCGTTATTGGTGAATGGTTTTTTATAACCATTTCTGCTTCTTCTACCAGCTATCAATTAACCGCAACGGATAGCGATTAACGATTAACTGATCACGAATTAGGTGCTTATATCATGTAAATCAAACTCATTCACTTCTTTTTCAAGCTTCCATACGGAAACACCCAACGGTGGTAAAGTTAATGAAATCGAATAATCTCTGCCATGATATTTTACAGGAGACGTCATCAAAGATCCCAAATTAAGCAAACCGCTTCCGGCATACTTGGAATCATCTGAGTTGAAAACTTCTACCCATGTGCCACGGTAAGGAACTCCTACCCGATAATGCTGCCGGGTCTCGGGGGTGAAATTACAAACTACAATAAGCAGGTCTTCTTTACTTTCTCCTTGACGCTGAAAGGCCATCACACTGCTTTCACTATCTGCATAATCTACCCATTCAAAACCTTTATGTTCAAACTGATGCCCGTATAGCGCAGGTTGTGCTTTATAAAAACCATTTAAATCGCGTACTAATTTCTGCAACCCTTCGTGTACACTATACTGGAGTAAATGCCAGTCAAGGCTTTTGTCGTGATTCCATTCTGAACTCTGTCCAAACTCACCACCCATAAATAGCAGTTTTGATCCAGGGTGCATGAACATATAGCTAAATAACAATCTCAGGTTTGCAAATTTTTTCCATTCGTCACCTGGCATACGGCCGATCAAGGATCCTTTGCCATGAACAACTTCATCGTGCGATAACGGCAACATGAAATTTTCGGTGAATGCATACATGATACTGAACGTAATGGCATTTTGATGATATTTCCTGTGCACCGGATCCATTTTAAAATACTTTAAAGTATCGTGCATCCATCCCATCATCCACTTTTGACCGAATCCGAGTCCGCCGAGGTAAGTAGGTTTTGAAACGCCGGTCCAGGAAGTCGATTCTTCGGCAATGGTAATGGCATCCGGAAAATTACTATACACCACTTCATTCATTTCTTTCAACAACGTGATCGCCTCGATATTTTCATTTCCGCCATATATATTGGGGATCCATTCTCCAGCTTCGCGCGAATAATCCAAGTAAAGCATCGACGCTACAGCATCTACCCGAAGGCCGTCGATGTGATATTTATCAAGCCAAAACAAGGCGTTGCTGATTAGAAACGATCGGACTTCGTTGCGACCATAGTTGAAAATATAACTCTTCCAATCCGGGTGAAAGCCCTTGCGCGGGTCGGCATGTTCATAAAGATGAGTACCATCAAAATGAAAAAGGCCATGCTCATCTCCGGGAAAATGAGAAGGAACCCAATCCAGAAGCACAGCGATCCCCTCGCGATGAAAACAATCAATCAGATATTTAAAATCTTCGGGAGTACCGTACCGGCTAGTGGGTGCAAAATATCCTGTGAGCTGATACCCCCACGAACCATAAAACGGATGCTCCATCAACGGCATAAATTCTACGTGCGTAAAACCCATATCACGGACATAATGAACTAACTCCAGGGCCATTTCAGGATACGTAAGCGAGCGATTATCTTCTTCTGCCTTTCTTTTCCATGAACCGTAGTGTACTTCATAGACCGAAAAAGGTTGAGGCTTCCCGGCTTTTTGCTTACGCTCTTGTAACCACGCCTGGTCTTTCCATTCATACTTTGGCTCCCAAACAATCGACGCCGTTTTAGGAGGTGTTTCACAGAAAGATGCAAATGGATCGGATTTCACTAAATACTCACCTGTGTTCGAGTGAATAGCATACTTATACGCTTCGCCATGATGTATATCCGAAAAAAAACCTTCCCAGATTCCTGATTCGTCCCATCGCGCACTCAAAATATGTTTTTTATCCTTCCAATGATTGAAATTTCCTAGTATAGAAATCGCTTTTGCGTTTGGAGCCCACACAGCAAAATATGTTCCCTGGTGCGTACTTGTATTGACTATGTGAGCACCCAGTTTTTCATATAATTTGTAATGTTTCCCCGTTTTAAAGAGATGGATGTCAAAATCTGTGAGCAAAGTGAAGCCTTCGGAAGTTGACGCAGTTGATTTTGAAGGTGCTTTTTTTGCCATGTTAATTTGTTATATGTTGCCGTGATCGTCTTTTATTAACAAATAAATTCAAACCACGCTTTCTAAGTTGTGAATTATTTTTTCTTCCGTTCCTCTTTCTCTTCCTGGTACGTTTTCATGTGGTAACAAATACCTCTTAGAGGGATAATTGTCCAATCCGGACGGCCATTCAGTTCATATCCCAATTCGTAAATCGCTTTCTCCAGAAGAAATGTACGAATTAATACATCATCTTCTCTGGATAACGTGGTGCCCATCCCCATTCTTTCCATATAGGAACCCAAGTAAAACCGGCTTACATAGTGCTGCCATTGCTCCGCCCAGCTTTCTAAAAATTCAAGATCCCGTTCGCGATAGTTTTCGTTTAAAAGTATTTTTCCAAAAGCAGCATAGTGAATGGAGCGCATCATACCGGCTACATCTTTTAGCGGATTTTTTTTCAACCTCCTTTCACTAAACGACAGCCCGGGTTCTCCTTCAAAATCTATGATAACGAAATCTTTACCTGTAAAAAGGACCTGTCCTAAATGGTAGTCTCCATGAATTCTGGTCTTAGTCGCCTTCATTTTTAGCTGATACACTTCACTAAAGCATTCCAGGATTTCAGCCTCTAACGCCAGCACCTTTTTTGCTACCTGCTGGACTTCCGGAGTAAGTTTAGCCATGGTAGCTTCAAGCAACTTGAAACGATCTTTGACCAACTTGCGGAAGGATGAATAGAGGGAACGTTGATAATTTGCCGTGAAATTTTCAGGAGCAAATGCGGGATTGGAAACATCCGCTGCCAACGCTAAATGCATTTCTGCCGTCCTTAGACCTAACCGAACCATGCGTTCGTAAAATCCACGACCAATAAATTCCTGGATAACTTCCGGAGCTTCTTCAAATTTTATCGCCGCTTTATTCACCAGCTTAGGAAGTTTGATTGTTTTGGCTTTTGCCATGACACGTTCATAGAACCGGCCTACCGAATCGACAGACATGCTCCATGCTTCTCCTTGGTTTTCTACCTTTTCCTGTAGCAATCCAAAAACAATTATGTTGCCTTCATGATCGTGATATTCTACGCTTCCGGCGTAGCGTGGAGAATTTTGAAAACTTGTGTGCTCCGACAAAAAGCGCACGACTTCCAACTCGGGATTTATTTCCTTTTCAAGCTTTCGATAGAATTTAAAGAAGTAGAGATCGTTATAGATAATCGCCGTGTTACTTTGATCCGCCTTTAATATTTTAGAATCTATTTCTTTGTTGACATCTATTTTGGCAAATACGCCTGCGTTAAATAATAATGTTCCCCCCTCATCATCGCGTACTTTAATTTCCTTGCCCATGCTGGTAAACAGAAAATCACGGAATACTTTGTCATAACTGCTGTCCATGATAAAGCCTGCTCTCCCTTGAATTTCTCCACGGCAAACAACACTTTGAACGGTATACTCCACCCGCATAAAACTATCGGAGGGTAAAAAAGTGAGGGGAATAAAATAAAATTCAGGCAAGCGCTGAACATAATCAACCTCAATGATGGCGAGGAAGTGTGTATCACCTCCAACCTTTACAGGAATTGTTTTATGCACGCTAACCTTGCTGACTACTTTGGCCTTGCCGCCAAACCAGCGGCATTTTTTCATAAACGGCAAAAGAATCTTTCGCTCCAGAACCCGGATCTCATTGTAATTATCAAATAATTTTTCCCACGACGATTCAGTCTTAAGCAAAGGAAGTTCTCCGCTCGCTTCTATCTCCTTTTTCTCTGCAACATCGGCCTGGAACCAAAAATATCCGTACGGGCCCAACGTAATCGGGTAGTCCGCTTCGGACACATTCATAAACCGGTTTTGGCTGAATACTTCCGTAATATCGCATCCTTTGTATTCACCCAGGTTAACAACGGCAGCTTGCGAAAACTGCGACAAATTTGCAACAACAATGATCCGCTGCTTCTCAAATGTCCTGACGTAGGCAAGCACCTTGGCATTCGAACTTTCCAGGAATTTCATTTCACCGCGACCAAACATGTTAAGGCGCTTGCGCATGGACATGGTATTCTTCATCCACCACAAGAATGAGGAGGGATTATCTTGCTGTGCTGATACATTAACAGACTCATGCCGGTAGGGAGGATCTGTTATAATCGGGAGGTAAAGCTTTTGGGGATTTGCGGTAGAGAAACCAGCATTACTATTCATGTCCCACTGCATGGGTGTACGCACGCCAAACCGATCGCCGAGATACACATTATCGCCCATTCCAATTTCGTCGCCATAATACAGTACCGGGGAACCGGGTAATGAAAAAAGAATAGCGTGGAGCAATTCACCCTTCCGCCGGTCATTGTTCATCAGTGGAGCCAATCTTCGCCGGATGCCTGCGTTGAACTTGGTATTTGCATCGTTGGCATATGCCTTGAACAAATAATCCTTCTCCTCTTCGGTAACCATTTCTAATCCCAGTTCATCGTGATTGCGCAAAAAAAGCGCCCACTGGCTGTTGGGAGGTGTCGTCGGAGTTTGCTCCATAATGTCTACAATGGGATAACTATCTTCGGTACGCAACGCAAGGAACATACGCGGCATGAGCGGATAGTTAAAGTTCATATGGCATTCGTGGCCACCGCCGAAATAGTCTGCGGCATCTTCCGGCCAAAGGTTCGCCTCGGCAATCAGGATCCGGTTCTTAAAATGTTTATCAATGTGCGACCGAAGTTTTTTTAAAAAAACGTGTGTCTGGGGAAGGTTTTCGCAACTTGTTCCTTCCTCTTCAAAAAGAAAGGGAACCGAAGATAAACGAAAACCATCTACGCCTATCTTCATCCAGAAGTCGACAATTTTGATCATTTCCAGCTGCACCTCTGCATTGTCAAAATTCAATTCAGGCTGATGCCGGAAAAACCGGTGCCAATAGTACGCCTTAGCTTCTGCATCCCACGACCAGTTAGTAGATTCTTCCGAAGTAAATATGACGCGGGCTTCTTTGTATTTTTCTGGGGTATCGCTCCACACGTAGAAGTCCCGGTAGCGGGAACTTGTCTTGGTTTTTCGTGAACGTTTGAACCAGGCGTGTTGATCAGACGTGTGGTTTAATACCAGTTCGGTAATAACCCGCAGCCCTCTGCGGTGCGCTTCTTTCAAAAATTGTTTAAAGTCTGAAAGTGTCCCATAATCCGGATGAACATCACAATGATCGGTGACATCAAAACCGTCATCTTTCAATGGCGAGCAATAAAATGGCATTAGCCAGATCGTGTTGATCCCCAGATCTTCGAGATAATCAAGCTTTTGAATCAACCCCTGAAAGTCACCAATTCCATCACCGTTACTGTCAAAAAATGCGCGTACGGAAAGCTCATAGATGATAGCATCTTTAAACCAAAGTGAGTCATTGCTCTTAAGCGGTATGTTCATTTACATGAATGATTCGTGAACTTCTAATTTAAACAAGTGGAATGGCATCTTATAGGGATCTAATTCAACATAATTCCATTCCTGCGTCCATGTGTAATGTTCATCCATGATTAAATCCTGGACTTTTACATTCACCCTGCTTTTAATCTTTAATCTCTGCAACGGTAATTGTACATACCCGGATTGGCGCGCGTTTGAATCCAGGTTTACAACTATTAAAATTATACTCGACAAATCATCTGTGGCCTTTATGTAAGCCAGTAAATTCGGATTCTCGATCGAACAAAATTGAATGTTCCAGGTTGATTGCAACGCTTTATGATTTTTCCGAGCTGTATTGATCATCGAGATAATATCTGTCATGCGATTGGTTTTTTTCCAATCGTAGTGTTTTACCTCATACTTCTCGGAGTTGAAATATTCTTCCTTTCCTGCCACCGGAACATTTTCATACAGTTCGTAGGGAGGCCCATAGATGCCGTAGTTTGAAGAAAGCGTGGCGGCAAGGGCCAACCTGATGATAAAAATATTTTCACCTTGATGCTGAAGGTGAAAGGGAAGAATGTCTGGAGTGTTCGGCCAAAAATTGGGTCTGAAATAATTTCTGGAGTCGCTGAATACCAATTCATTCATGTACTCAATTAGTTCTTGCTTAGTAACACGCCAGGTGAAATACGTATAAGATTGGGTAAACCCTATTTTACCGAGCGAAGCCATAATCTTTGGTCGTGTAAAGGCTTCTGCAAGGAAGGTGATATCGGTATACTCTCTGTTGACTTCATGAATAACCCATTCCCAGAATTCAATCGGTTTTGTATGCGGGTTGTCGACTCGAAAAATTGTAACCCCCTGATCAATCCAAAACGTAATAACGGACTTCAATTCATTCCACAGCGCTTTCCAATTCTCCGTCTCAAAGTTAAAGGGATAGATGTCTTGATATTTCTTAGGTGGATTTTCCGCATATTGAACAGAGCCATCGGGACGTTGCTTAAACCAGTCCGGATGAGATTTAACATAAGGATGATCCGGCGCACATTGAAACGCAATGTCTAGAGCGATATCAATGTTATACTTTTTTGCTTCGGCTATCAATCTCTTGTAATCGTCAATATTACCAAGCTCGGGTAATATGGATTTGTGTCCTCCCTGATCGCTTCCAATGGCCCAGGGAGAACCCGGCTCTCCTGCTTCAGCCTTCACGTTATTATTTTTTCCTTTCCGGTTTACTCTACCGATCGGATGAATAGGCGGCAGATACAAGACATCGAATCCCATGGCGGCGACGCGGGGCAGCAGACGCGTTACGTCTTTAAAAACTCCATGCATGCCATCCAAGGAGGCGGACCGGGGAAATAACTCATACCATGCACTGAAGTTCGCTTTTACATGCTCGACTATCACTTTCAATTGTTTGTTGTACGTATGTGCATGCTGTACGAATGGATTTTCGTGCACAACTGTGGCAAATTCCTCACTCAATACGTACTGGATGGCTGTCGCATATTCGCCTTCAAGGCGCTTTGAAATAGATTTTAGTGATTCATTGCCCGGACTCAACGTCTTTAAAAATTGAACACCTTCCTGAAGTTCAACGTGCACATCCACATGGGCTTCGGCTTTTTTTCGAAAACCGTCATACCAGGTATCAAAATGGTCGATCCACGCTTGAAGCGTAAATCTGAAAATTCCCTTTTCGTTGACGTAAAATGACGCTTGCCACACGTCGTTCATCACGTGAAGCATCTCCACTTCTTTCCATTTAGTCTCCCCTTCCTTCTTGTAAAGCAGCCGCGCTCGAATATGATCATGGCCATCACAAAAAATATCCGCCGTAACATCGACACGTTCGCCGACCGTTCGTTTTGCAGGATACAACCCTTCGTCTACCTGTGGTTTTACATTCTCAATGATTACGCGCGATTGGCCTTTAATTAAATCCATGAATTTCTATTTCAAAATTACCGTACTATATGCCGGAATAGTCAATGCACCATCCTGAAGTTTAACATTCTCCTTTGAGTGGAATCCAATGTTCCTGAAGTTTTTATTAGCGCCTTCCAATTTCACCGTAACTTCCACGTCGGATACATTGTGCAGCACTAATTCTTCCTGCTCTTTAAATTTCCTTTTAAAACTGACAACTTCCGAAATTCCAATTGCCGAATGATCGATATCGCCCTGCGTCAACGGAAGACTGGCGTTTCTATAATCGATCAATTTCCTGTAAAAATTAAACAATGATTGAGGATCATTTTTTTGAACGGCATAGGGAACCACCGTACTGTCTGTACTGAATTCAGGTTTCTCCCAGCTCGTTTGAAGAGGATCTTTTTTATCCAAATCCCATATAAATGGCTCTCGAACGTATGCATCGGGCCCAAAAAAATCCTCGAATGTTTTTAATTTGTCTCCTACCATGCCAATTTCCTCTCCATAATACAAATACGGGGTTCCTGGCAACGTCAACAAGAGCGACGCTGCCATTCTAGCCTTGTCCTGATCCCCTTTTAGTTCAGTTAACAATCTAGTCTGATCATGGTTCTTCACGAACGTCGCATCGAGATATTCCGTTGTGATTGATTTGTAATAATCGCGGATGTCTTTATACTTTGTTACCAGTCCGATGGAATCCTGGCCGGAAAGTGCAACATTGGTAATGGCGTATCCGAGATCAAAGTTAAAAAGAGAGGGAAGACCTTTCAGATAAGGCGCTACCGTCTTGGCATCTGACCAAACCTCCCCTACCAAATAAACATCCGGTCGGATTTTTTCCATCTCTTGCTTAAACCAAATCCAAAAAGCGTGGTTGTCTTCGGCACGTTCATCCATGAAGATGTGCCGGGCTGCATCCATACGGAATCCATCTACTTTTACTTCGTTGAGCCAGAATTTTGCAATGTCAATTATCTCTTCCTTGACCTTCTCGTTATCCAGATTCAAATCAGGACACAGACTGTTAAAATATCCGTAGTAATGTTCATTTAAAGTATCTGAATTTACAGCATGCCACTTGCGTAAATTATCTGAATCGAAAGAAATTGGTTTTTTAAAAATTTGTCCCCGGATAGAATCCTTCTTCGCCCAGACGTAATAATCCCGGTAGGGATTATCTTTTCCTTTCTGAGCTTCAAGAAACCAGGGATGAAGGTTTCCCGTGTGATTGATGACAAAATCTGTTATGATTTTAATATTACGCTTGTGTGCTTCATCCACAAATATTTTGAAGTCGTCCAGGGTACCGTAGTCCGGATCAATATTTTTATAATCAATAACATGATATTTATGATAGGTATCCGAAGGCATAATAGGCATGAGCCATATGCCGTTAATACCAAGATCCTTGAGGTAATCCAGTTTCTCTGTTAATCCCTTAAAGTCACCTTTTCCGTTACCATCTCCGTCCGCAAAAGACATCACAAAAATCTCATACTTTACACCGTATGGCCACTGAACTACTGCTGTGTTTTTGCTTGTGTTGCATGCGAACAAAAGCGTGAACAAAATGAAGGAAATTACAAAAGCGGATTGCCTGAGCAAGTGTATCAAAGGTGAATCATTTTATTTTAAAAATATAAGAACTGTAAGGCTTGCAATTCAACTCAAACAAAAATTCTTTATTAAAACCTACTTCCGCCTCACGCCATAATAAATCACGCGCGATATAGATTTCATTTGGATCAAGAGCTAATTTTGAAATAACATCTTTTGGTATCTGTACTTTAATCGGCTGGTCCTTGTCATTAAAACTGGTGAGAATCAAGAGACGCTCCTGACCCGCAAAGCGAAGAAAAGCGTGCACATGTTGGTTGAAATTTCCTGCTTGAATATTAAAGGCCGTCAAATCGATATAATCTCCCTGGTTGATTGCGGGATTTTTACCTGCGAGGCTCAATAGGTCAGAATAAAATTGGCGAAGCTGTTTTTGTTCTGCGCTCAGAGAGTCTCCGTTAAACTTGCCTCCATTCATCCACTTCTGGTGTTCAGGCATTCCCCAATAATCAAAAATCGTAGTTCGCCCGTCATCTACCTGAAACCCTTCTGCGCCTGCACCTGACTCTCCTACTTCCTGTCCTGAATAAATCATTACCGGCGCACGGTCGATCGTTGCACTAATGACCATGGCAGGTGCGGCTTTCCAAGGAGTACCCGCGAAAAACTTGGATGCAATTCGTTGCTCGTCATGGTTTTCGAGAAAATGCAACATCTTATCATCGATACCCGAAAGGCTTTCGTGAATAGCATGAATGTCCAGCGAACTACGTTCGCCATTTACCATTAAACGCAGCGTATCGTATAGCTGAACTTTATCGTATAAGTAGTCAAATTTTCCCTTATCAATATAATTCCTGTATTGATTCGGGTTATAAATTTCTGCGATGAAAATAATTTCCGGATTGACGGTCTTGATTTGGGGGATAACCCAATTCCAAAATTGGACAGGTACCATTTCAGCCATATCACAACGGAACCCATCAATGTTTTTTGCAGCCCAGAAAGCAAGAATGTCTTTCATTTTTAACCAAGTATCGGGTACAGGATCAAAAAACTCCTTCCGGTTGTTCTGGATATCAACGCCGTAATTCAATTTAACTGTTTCAAACCAATCCGTGATTTTAGGGCTAGCATCAAACTGATCATTTCCCGTAGCTTTAGCAGGAATTTCCTCGAACGATCCATCCTTAGTAGGAAATGTATCGGTTTTACTAAGCGGTACATATCCTTTAGGAACTTGAAATGATTGTCCGGGCAAATAGTAAAAATTATTCTTCGGACCGAACGCTATCGATTTGTCATCCGTTTCTCCAAGATCTTTTACGTCCTTTGGTTTAGCATCTGACCGGTATCTTCGGGCAACATGATTAGGAACAAAATCAATAATCACTTTAAGTCCTGCGCCGTGTGTCCTGGCGACAAGTTGTTCAAATTCTTTCATACGGTCTGGTACACTCACAGCCAGGTCCGGGTCCACATCGTAATAATCCTTGATAGCATACGGAGAACCTGCCCTCCCCTTAACAACATCGGCATCGTCCAGGGGGATGCCGAACGTCGTATAGTCTGTTAGCAAAGCGTGCTCAATAACTCCCGTATACCAAACATGAGATACCCCCATTTCCTTAATTCCTTTAAGAGCAATCTCATTTATATCTCTGAATTTTCCGACCCCATTTTCCTCTAAGGTCCCATAATATTTATTGACCGTTTTTTTGTTTCCAAATAAACGTGGCAACAGCTGGTAAACGATCATTTTTCCGGAGGATTTTTCCATGGTCGTGACAGGCGGGATTTTTTCTTTTGGGGATACACAACCTGATAGAATAAAAATTAAAACAAGCACCTGCTTCATTTCGAAATAATTTTTAGTAAATAATCAGGCAGACTATAAATTTAGACGCATATACGCTCATTCCAGACTAATTTTACTGGCCATTTTGGCGTAATATAAAAATTACTGGATCAGTCTTCTAGATGTAGACACATTAAATGCTAACAAACGTTTCCTTTTGTTTCATTTCCGTGTGAATGGACCTTCGTATAATCCAATTTACCTATGAAAATTACGTTAGTCTATCCGCAAAATTACTTGCAGTTGCGGTAAACACCTAGCCTGAGGTAAAAAGCAAGGCATGGCAAGGCTGGTGTTGATTATTCTTTCAGGCGCGGCCAATGTGGAGGAAGTTAACTTGGTTCAATTATGAAATTTGTTCAATTATGAAAAGGTGTCTGTCTTTGTGCAAGAGAATTTGAAAAGATTTTGGCTATTTGTATTTCAATTTATGCTCAGCAGGAGGGATTTCAGCGGAGGTCCTTATTAAAGCATAGAGCAGCAAAATAGTGAGTTGATCCGCCGAGCACAAATCACCACCGTATTGAAAAAGTGTTTTGGTCTCTTACAACGGTATGTTACTAATAACCTGAGTTCGGGTTAAGCAGTAAGAGTGAACCGGTTTTTAAATGCCCGGAATATCCTTTTTTAAAGGAAGTTTTTTTAGGGAAGCGAATAGGCAGCTATGGCTCGCATAATTTTAAGGAGGAAGCCACTCACCGAAGATGGCACGTGTGTTCTAGTTGACAAATATTTTTAAGTTCGTCGTTGACCGTTTCAATAACGGAGCGCTTTCTCAACAACAATTTTACCTTTTGCGTATCCAGTAAATTGTTTATGCGGATCTATTATGGCGAGAAAGATTTCAGGTTTCTAATATACTCAATACTTCCAGCATGTTTCAGCCGGGCCTCAGCAATCTTTGGCCTGGCAAGGGGTTTGCGCGGATTGGGTGCAGCCGGAATGAAGCATGCGAGCAAGCCGGGAGGTTGCTATGAAATGTGCGAAGACTTATGCTTGTATCTACTTTCCAGAGTATTTAAGCGGGAGAATGCTATTAGAAAAAATTTTTCTATAAGCGCTGATGGAATAGGCAACAACTGTTAACAAATAGTCTATAGATTAAACGATACTAACCATGCTAGAATCATGTTGCGCTTAGATGTAAAAACCTCGAACGCGTCATTGAGCAAATCCTGAAGCGCCGATGAAAATAGCAAAGGAATTAATATAAACAGAGGAAAGCTCGATGTTCACGTAGTTAAATGACAAAAATCTTCAATATTAATGACTAATGTTTGTGACAGCATCTCTATACGATGTACATTGGTTGTTAAATGACTACAATGGATTGTCGCTTCTGCAAACAACCGTTAACGACAAAATGGCTCGATCTGATTAACTCTCCGCCGTCAAACGCGTTTTTAACTCTTGGGCAGTTAAATGAGCCAGAATGCTATTTCCCGCTGACAATATTTGTGTGTAATCATTGCTATCTAGTGCAGGTTGACGAATACAAGAAAGCAAGAGAGATTTTTAATAACGACTATGTTTACTTTTCCTCATACTCTAAAAGCTGGGTTGAACACGCAAGAGTATATGCAGAAGATGTAACTGCGCGATTTCATCTAAACGAAGAGTCGTTAGTTGTTGAGATTGCATCAAACGACGGATACTTGTTGCAGCATTTTAAGGAGAAAGGGATACCTGTGTTAGGGATAGAGCCCTCGAAGAACACAGCTAATGTTGCGG
>CAZAHL010000115.1:0-19769 GCA_964484845.1 uncultured Chryseolinea sp.
GACTGTAGCCGGCGTTCCCAAGCCTCTACGGAGGTGTTGAATTTTCCCATGGATTCCTGAAATTCCCGTGTGCCTTTGCTACCCAATTGATGACAGGCCAGGCACGTACCCGATTTTATGGTTCTTAAAAACTGCGCTTGATTTTTAATGTTAGGCGAGATGCCATTCCCTTGTGGTCCGGTACCGGGAAACTTGCTTTTATCCGGTACGTGAAGCAACGAAAACCAGTAGCCGCCGGGATAGTATGCAGCTGCAGCACGTGCGTTCGGAGCCGTGACTGCCGTAAGGTCTAATGTGCTGCCAGGTTTCGCTTCTGTTTTTGGAGAGTCTACCAATCCATAGCCACGGACCCAGACAGAATAATTTGCCGCGGGAAGTTCGGGGATCAAGTATTGTCCTTTGTCGTCGGTTACCACAATCTTGGCATATCTCGTAGGAAGATCGCTCGTTTCGGCGATCACCCATACACCTGCTTCCGGTCCATTAGGACCGGTGACCACTCCTCCGATATCATTGCCGCTCGCAGCGTCTGATTCCGTTTTGGGATTACAGGAACTTCCGGTCAGGACGGCCAGGAACACGATATAAAGCACCCTTCTTAAAAGGGTTGCTTTTGCTGCAAAAGGGGTGGTGGCAATTGATTCTTTTCGTTTCATGTTAACATTGGTTTTGCTAAATGAACAATAGGTAAGCTTTGAAAAAATGTATTATCGAATATAGCATTTTCAAAATCTGATTGCTACAGAGTCGTGGAATTTCCGCATGGATCCACAAATAGATTGGTTCCTCAAATTTTGTTCAGGTCGTCGAGGCAGTTCTGGCAATTCTTAAACAAATTATCTGCGTACTTTAGTGTTTTATCGTTAGGATAGTAACTCTCAGCTTGCATGCTTTTCAGCATGCTCAGAATAAATATCAACTATTACTATTTTTTGAATCCCAATTTTCGATGACCTCCAAAAGTATTCGGTTGAA
This sequence comes from uncultured Chryseolinea sp., assembly GCA_964484845.1. Classification (GTDB taxonomy): domain Bacteria; phylum Bacteroidota; class Bacteroidia; order Cytophagales; family Cyclobacteriaceae; genus Chryseolinea. The sequence continues at coordinate 976 of CAZAHL010000115.1, forward strand.
ATCCTCAGGGTCCTCCATCATTAGAAAATGTCCTACGCCCTTCATGATCACGACTGAGACGCCATACCGCTTCATCGAGGTATGATCGGTGGGTGAGTTATCGGGATTGAGTGCAACAACGGGTAACCCAATTTCCTGTAGCGTTACCGTTACCTTGGCGTCGTTTGTTATTGACGATTCCATTGACGGAAGTGCAACCGTGGGAGGGGCCGACGACATATCAAGGGCAACCCGCTCAACCAGCACTTTATTGGCGTCGGCGGGGAACATGCTGCGAACGAATGACTGCACGTTTTCCTGAAAGTTTTCCCGAAACGGAGCGATGAATGCTTGAACGACCTCTGGCGTGCGCGAGGTCCCCAACTGCTTGTAGGTGTCTACCATAACCAAGCCCTTAACCCGGCCCGGCAAATGACGAGCTGCCTCCACAATAACGTCACCACCCATGGAATGGCCGATGAGTATCGTGTTTTCGAGGTCAAGCTCTTTTACTACCGCTGCGACATCTTCGCCGTACGAGGCGATCGTCCATACTTCACGATCCATGCCGGATTGCCCGTGTCCTGCAAGGTCGATCGTCACGACCTGATAGTTTCTGGAAAGCGGAGTCAGTTGACCACTCCAATAACTGCGATCACACGACCAGCCATGGACGAATACGAGGGCAAGCTTTCCAGTACCATGCACTTCGTAAGATATCGGAACGCCATCGAATGAAGAAACGGTCTTAGGGGATTCTTTACCGCAGCCGAAAACCAGGACCATCGTTGTGATCACGACACTCCATTTTTTGATGATATTTTGAAACCGTGTATTCATCGTAGCGGTGGTACAAGAAATATATCGATTTAAATCTACGGTTCAAACCACTACTTCAAATAGTTCATCAGACCCTCAGTGGTTGATTCTTGCAGACAATGGGGAGGAGGATATTCCAGCAAACTTCATTTTCTATAACTTGACTTGAGAAAGAATATCAAGAGCGAACGATTCCTGAATCAGGACACTGCGCTTCCGTGTCGGATTTGGTTGGCATTTGAATTTTGAAGTGTAGCGACACGGTTGGCAGGCTACCATTAGTCCCGGAGTTAAAACTCCGGGCAATTGACAGGACATCCCGACGGGATGAGAGCTCATGAGGGCTATGATTCTTTGTAACATACCGATGAGTTGTACAGGGCAGCCGTATTCTTCCTAGGATTCTTATATCGTCGCGGTGGACTTCAGCGATATTTGTCGTCTTAGCACCAGGAACAACGTGGAGGTCCATGTAGATTGGCATAATCTAGATTTTAATGTGCGATAGTTGCTCGCCTGGAATGGAGGTTATTGCATTGAATAACACGATTGGTTCACTTTGTAGAACATTTCGTTCAAATGAAAACCCCGTTCACCGGAATTATTTTTCTTTAACGGTATTTGCTTTCTGTAAAATGAAGGCTCTTGAAAAAATTTGCCAACCCTTCAAGAACCTTCAAGAGTCAATTAATGCAACAAAGGGTTATGCGATGCGAAGATGCCCTCCGGATTTTCTAATTTTACCCAAACGTGAAGCGTCCATAAGCTAAACTCGGTGTTGATTTCCCATACATCTGCGTCGCCCTTGAAACCTTCCGGGGTCGGAGGAGGGTTATCCAAATCCGTGATAGGCATGGCATACTCTACTGCAACAAACTTAAGTTTGCCGTTCTCATCTGGAGCATATAACAACAATTCAGGTTTTTCTACTTCAAACTTATCATCCAGCAGGGACGCGTTTAAATAATGGAAGCCCATGTTGGTACGATATCCTGTCACTTCATTGTCATAACCATCGTGTTTTGCATGTTCAATTAGATCGTAAGCCACAATGGCCGAACGGAGCAGTTCGATTTCAGGCTGCCACGGTTCAACGCGATCGTCGTCGTTGCAGCTTATCAGAAAGGAAGCAATAAACATTAACAGGATGAGATGAGCTCCTTTGATGCGACCTCTTTTTTCACCTGTGTACAATCTCGGTGCCTTGAATTCAACTAAGGATACAACGCGTTTGAATTCGAAATCCGTCGACTTGTTTTTCATTTTTTAATTGTTTTTGAGGGTAAAAAATATTTTATCTAACAGCACAAAATTGACGGAAAAGCATCCGACAGACTAACAGATATATTTCAAAAAATAACACAATCGTCTCAAGAGAACATGCTGTTGAGTTACAGCGCAAATGTAAGCTTGGCAAAAACGAATCTGCCATTAAATCCAAACTGAGAAACATTACGGCTATAAAGAAAATGTCCGTTCGAAGTATTATCGCGCGCCGTTGTGTAACCAGAACCTGGTACGCCGCTCAAATTATTTTCATTATTTAGAGGGTCTACGTAAGCTTTGTCCGGATAGATATCAAACACATTATTTGCACCCGCTGTGAATGTGAGCGAGGAGATAAGTTTGTAACTAATAGATATGTCCGTTATCCATTTGGCAGAAAACGTCTGGTCAATGTCTAAGGGTAGATTATTTTCCGGTAGGGTAGGGTCTACTGCATTTAAATAACTCACTTCTCCAAATCGTATGGTGCGAAGCAGAAGGCTCCATTTCGGAGCAATAATATTGCCGCTGAGATTGATCTTATTTTTTGGAACCGCGGATTCATATCGTGAACGTTCAAGGCGATCAAACAATTTGGCCTTCAGGGCAGGTGAACTTTCAATTAAATCTGACCCCTTGATTTCTTCTACTGTGGTATTATTGAAATTTGCCGCAGCCGATAGTGTGATGTTAATATTGTGCCCCAGATTAAACTTATCCGTAAGGACGATATCCAGCCCTTGTGTTTTTGTTTTGATAGCGTTGGTGAAAAATTGTACACTGTTTATGAGTCCTTTGGGGTCAATAGTATTTAGAATTTGGTTAACCGTACCGTTGGGTATAGGATTCCCATTTCCTTCCCGTTCACGCGAGTATTGACTGGAGAATACGATCCGGTCGTCTATATTGATTTGATATGCATCTACCGTAAAGATAAAGTGATTAAACAACGTACCGGATATACCTAAACTGTAGGAAGTGGAAATTTCTGGTTTTAGGGATCCTACTCCAAACTGACGCACGATGTTGTTGTCGTTGTTTACTGTAAGGACTTGAGTCGGTTGTCCTTGCACAAATTGTGTGCTTTCATTATTAAAGAATCGTTGGTGCAAAGAAGGAGCTCGAAATCCCGTGGAAACACTTCCCCGAAGGGCTATTTCCTTATACAATTTAATGCGTGTAGTGCCTTTGTATGAAAAATTGGAGCCAAAGTCGCTGTAGTCTTCAAAACGTCCAGCCACACCAATTAACACACGAGGACCAAACTCTCCTTCGAAATCAACATACAAGCCTGTATTTGTCCTGGACCTGTTAAGTTCATTGGCTGGCCTGTAGCCTGGGAACACTTGTGCTCCTGCTGCTTTTCCTGGTAAGCCCACAATATCCTGGGATGGCTGGCCATATGACCAGGACAATTCTTCTCCCGATTTAATCTGAAAATTATCAACTCGATATTCTGCCCCCAAACCAACATTCAGGGAAGTAAGAGCGCCCGTGAAATCTAATTGTCTTGATAAATCAAAATTTACTGTGTTCTGTCGGAAGATAAGTTTTCCTGCGTCAAATGAAGTGGGGCTGGTGGTTGCAGGTAATGATGCGTTCAATGTGTTTGTAATGTTGAAAGAGATATCATTCTGACCAAAAGTATTGCTGATATCATAGTTCCAATCGCGCAATTCGCCCTTCACACCCGTTGAAAACGAAATATCATTAATGTCGGTGTTAATGAACGGCAAAAAGCCATTTGGGTAGATAGTCAAATCCATTTGACTATTCTGTGACGGAAGCCTGTAAAAGCCGGCTGCTTTTCCGGTTTTATTGGTAATACCAGCTGCGAAATATACGTTAGCACGTGGAGAGAAACCGTAGTTCGCATTGATAAAGGCGCCCAGATTTCGGGAGTCGGCGTTTCCTACCCGCATGTTATTGCGGCTTAACCCTGCAACTCGCGCTTTAGCGTCATCATCCGCTTTGAGGCTTGCATAGCGAATCCCAAAATCAGTTTCTGATTCGGCTTCTCCCTTGGAGGGTAAGGTTGAGTAGAGGAGAGGCCTGGTATCCAGGCCACTCCGATTTGTAAAATCACGGTCTAGGTACTGGCCGGCGAAATTGATAGAGCCTTTCTTACCTAGCGCAAACCCTTTGCTAATATCAAATTGAAATGTCTTGCCATCATTGAACCTTCGACCCAAGGCATTAGATAGTGACTGGCCGTAAGTAGTTGACATCGTGAGGGGCGAGTTTCTTTTTAAAACCAGGTTGATAACCCCTGCAATAGCATCGGACCCATATTGAGCTGCCGCGCCATCACGTAAAACTTCCACACGCTCAATAGCGGCAACCGGTATGGAGTTCATGTCGGTGCCAACAGTGCCACGACCAAAAGTTCCATTTATATTTATTAAAGCGGTAGTATGGCGTCTTTTGCCATTCACTAAAACAAGAACCTGGTCAGGGCCCAAACCTCGAAGTGAAGCCGGATCAATGTGGTCGGTGCCATCCGATACAGTTTGCCTGTTTGAATTAAAAGACGGAGCTGAATAGTTTAAGATCTGGGTAAAATCGTTCTGCGCAAAGGATTTTACTTCCTTAATTTGGATGACATCTACAGGCACGGATTTATCTATGTTTGTGCGCGCTGTTGTCGAACGAGAGCCCAATATAACAAGCTCGTTTAAGGAGGTTGTTGATTCGCTGAGCGTAAAATTCAGGGATTGGGTTTTACCATTAACAGTTATTTGATGAGCAACCGATTCATATCCGACTAAGCTAATATTTAGCGTATAGCTTCCATCCGCAAGCGCTAATTCATAACTGCCCTGTTCATCGGTAATGGTGCCATTGGTCAACCCCGCTGCCACAATTGAAACGCCTGACAATGCCTCTCCTGCAGAGGAGACAATCTTACCCGAAATCTTCCCTGAACTCTGAGCATATAAGGTAATCGTTGAATAAAGCATTAGAAATATTCCTAATAGAAATTTGCTGTTCATATGAATTTTATGTTTTAAAATTTGCGTAAAACTAGTTTCAGCAGCAGCAACAGGAGGGTAGAGATGTTGCAAAGAGCAGTACTTTTGTTGAATGAAGGTTCCTCTTCCGTGGAATACCCATACCGTTGGAACTTAACTTACTACGTATCCGAGTTTGGAATTTTTTGAGCGAATCGTAAAGCGTCCGTCGAAAACGACAGATATAAAGCGCTTTAACGTATCGGCATGTTGCACGCCTGGGTAATTTTGTTGCAATAGTATAAACTGTTTAGCAGCAACAAGATGCTCAACCGCCAAAGGCTTTATTATGCTAATCGATTTTGTCTTGATGTTTTTCCGGTCGAACTTAGGGTTTTCGGATCTTCGTTCTTATGGCTATTTTAAGTTAAACTGTCTACGATCGTTGAACTGTTCTATGCTGAAATACTTACTCTTGGAAATTCTCCGCCCGCCAGTTGAATTCCTTAAGTCCCATTGATAGTAGAACAGAGGCTGAACCTTTCCATCAGCGTGAATTGATACAACACAATCCGCAACGTTCCATACTTTATGCCTGACTTCGTCCGTAAGTTTTTTAAATGAAGTAGTATCAATAAAATCGATTACCGTACCATATGTGCTGTAGCGTTCAAGAGCTCCAGCTCCCTGAAGATAGTGACTGCCGGGTTCCTCCGGCTTGGAATGATAAAAAGTCCGGTCCGCATAAAAGTAATCCCAAGCTGCGTTTATCAAAGAGATCTCGAAAAAAGGGTTTAATGGATCAGCAGGGAGAGTAACGATAGCATTCAGCTTATTATCTCCAAACATGTAAAACACCAGATAGCTTTCCCAGGTGATTATTTTTTGCTCAGGAGGATTGTTGCTTTCGTTTATAAAAACCGCTTTACCATCTGAAAATAGATTTTGAGAGGTAGCGTCCAACGTTACCGTCGCCGATCCAATATTAACCTCGCTTTCATAGTCAGGAACCAGCGTCTCGAAATACGAAAGAGAAATTTTCCAGTCACCTGATTTCAAATCCTTTACAATGCCTGAAGCAATATGCGTTGTTGGATTTAGTAAAAGGCGCTGCTTCTTTATGATATCTGAATTCCGAAAAGTTATATAGATTGAATCATAGTCCGATCCATCGTTCTGAATGTGAATCAGTAAATCCAGGGTGTCGGGAGGAGTAGGAATTTCAACTATTTCAAAATTGAAATTGACATAGCCATAATCCGCTGGACTATCTTTCTCGGTCACTCCGAGTACCTGCGGCACTATTTCTGTGGTTATGGCATTGGTGATAGAAAAATTGATAGGCAATGGGTCCTTAACATATTGTGCGAGATCTGCATGCCTTAAGGGAGTGGCATAGACAACGCGGTGGGCCGAATCGAGCACCAAAAATTTAGTAAGCCTGTAATTGCCAACATTAAGGTCTAGGTTTTCCGTTGTATAACCCTCACCCAACGGAAGAAGTTCGAGGTTTTTATCCTTAACCACCACCTGTCCATTGTCATTTTCGACGGCTAAAAGTATGGAAGCGGGTTTTCCAAATACGCGGCCACCTGGATTGTTTTGGTGTTTGCTGTAAAACCCGAAAGTGGCACTTCCTTTTGAGGGCGAAATTTCAGTATTGTTGCACCCCTGAAAAACAAGCGTAAGTGCAGCTAAACAGAAAGCGATAGCTAATTTTTTCATATGAGGTATGTTGTGAATTCGGGCAAGTTTCATGAATGTAAAGTACAAGACCGTAGTATTGCACACTTAGACACAGGTTGTAAAGACAGGTACTTTTGGTGCAAACGAGGCTCGATGACGATAAAATGGTTCTTGTTGGCGGCTCTCTACCGCTAAAAAAACTTTCTATGTTGCATACCATCTTTTGTCTGGCGATTAAAACCAAAGCTAAGAATCAGCATATTCGTTTTTGCACAGCCTTTCGCACTTTTGGAAATTCAATATTTTGTGACAGTCTGCTGATACAGTTGATTAATTTCCTCGGATGACAATGCCCTATTATAAATTGAAACGTCATCCATCTTTCCAACGAAGAAATCTTTAGCACTGTCAGGGAAACCGGTGCCTATAAGGAAATCCCCTAAGGATCCATCAGCCAATAAGTTTACCGCTGACAGGGGATGCCTCGTTTCCAAAAGGAGTCTGTCGTTTTGATAAAAGCGATAATGTTTATCATCAATAACAAGAGAAAAAAACACCCACTCGTTTTCTGGGAATTGGAATTCTGCCTCACCATCGTGCTCTGTATCTATTAGAGCATTTCCGTTCGAAGACATAACAACGGGGATAAAATTATAAGCACTTTTGTAGTCAACACCTATGTATGCCGTTATCATATATCCCTTTCTATAGAGATTGTCCTCAGGATCAGTATATAAGTCCGACATTTTTGATAAAATGGGCATAACGGCGATTGGTTTTTTTTTTGTTGCCTCTGCATTTAGATTAATCCATCCCCCTATGGTTAGCCTGTTGCTAATCTTTAGAGGTGATGGATTTCCAACCGAAATAAAGTCGTCCACGCCATCAAAGGCATAGGCAGCATTGACTTTCTTAAAACGATCATTGACGAGCGCTGGGCCGTTGGTGGGAAGACCGTTCAATTTATTTCCACTAATATCATCGGCATTGCCTTTGAAAGGATAAAACGCCACCAAACCGGTTCTAGGAATATCCTTCAGAACTTCGAAAGCTCCCAGTTTCCAAACCTCAAAATTCCCCGAACTTCCATGCCCGGTTTCCATTGATAACATCAAATTACCCGTTAATGCTGAGGAAGGAACAGTGAATTTCAGTTCCGTCTCCGAGACGTCAAGAATAGTTGCACGTTCTCCATCAATCGTCACAGAATAATATTCCGTATCGCAGGCATGCAAACCTGTCCCGGTAATTGTGATTAATTCGCCAGGTAAGCCATAGGTTGGAGAAAACGATTTGATGATAGGCGCTTGATCATAACCCTCATTTTGTTCGCAATTGCATAAAATGAATCCTACAGTTAAAATAATGAATAGCGTGGTAATGCGTTTTGCATTTGCAAATTTCATTGGGCTTAAAAATGATTTTTAAACAAAGCTAGTGATCGCATGAACGAGCTGTGGATAACCTTGTTGTAAAACGGGGTACTTTTGTTGCACTGGGCGGACACAATAAGCTAATATTTGGTTGCCGGATATTCTTATAGGAGTTAAGACTAGGCCGGGCCAGGGTAGCTACAAAGGTTATCACCTCCAGGGAATTGCTCCAGAAATCTTTGTTAAGAAAACAAAACACAGAGATTAATGATAGATCGGAATACGGGTACAAACATTCGCGTACACTAGTTGTTATGTATTAAGGCTAAATCACCAGTTATGGAAGAAAAAAAACCAGCCTTTAAAAAAAGACCCGCCTTTAAGATAGGCGACAAGGTAAAGATTGCGAATGATCTTCAGACCGTCTTTGAAGTTGTTCATGTCCATCCCGATGGTAAGTATGATCTGAAGCCGATTACCCAAGGTGCTACACTTACCGGAGTTGCTGAACTTCAAATGAGCGTCACTTAAATTGTCCTATTTCTTTCTTCAATAAAACTTTTTTTCAATCCCATATTATCGCGTGAAAATTTCTTTCTCATTGCTATCCTTTTATACGCCAAAACGAAGATCCGTAGTACGCAACGGAAATTATAACGGTCAAATTCCTTTCTGATAGATCGTTCCATTCCACAGCCAAGGCAAAAAAATTAAATTTTCTATTTTTTTAAAATCCAGTAGATAAGGAATCTGCGTACGTCATTTTGATCAGGAAGTTATCCATTGATCAGTCTATCTCACTTAATGTATAAACTATGAAACAAAGTGCTCATTCAGGAATGTTTAAAATCTTAATTGCACTCTCACTGCTTCTCATGATTGCATGTGATGAGGATGATTACACAACGCCAATTGTGAAACCCGATATTATTTTTTACGGGCTTACATCCGACAATCAATTGATTCAATACAATGGAAACGCGCCTGAAATGCCTATTGCTGCCGTTTCAGTCATGGGCCTGCAATCTGGTGAAACAATTCTAGCAATAGATTTCAGACCCGCAACCGGTCAACTATACGGACTGGGAAATACAAGTCGCATATATTCAATCAATTTGAGTTCAGGAATCGCTACAGCAGTTGGCTCAGGACCATTCTCACCTGCTATTGATGGTAGCGTTGTGGGTTTTGACTTTAATCCCACTGTTGACCGCATCCGACTGGTTACAGCAAATGGACAAAACCTTAGACTGAATCCGGAAACAGGAACCGTTGCAGCAACTGATGCTGGATTAAATCCTGGAACTCCCAATATCGCAGGCGTGGCTTATATCAACAGCTTTGCAGGTGCGGCATCAACAACATTATTTGATATTGACTTCTCTTCCCAGAAGCTTTTTAAACAAGATCCGCCTAATGATGGTGTTCTGACAGAAATTGGACCGTTAGGTATCACTCCGACTGAGGACGGCGGCTTTGATATTTCCGCGGATAATGAAGTTGCGCTGGCATCCTTGACCGTAAATGGAACAAATGGACTTTACCAGATCGACTTAACTACGGGTAAGGCCACTAGCCTTGGAACATTTTCATCAGCCATTGTGGGTTTGGCAATACCTACATATCCCGTTGCGTACAGCATAGATGGCTCGAACAATCTTCTCATATTCAATTTTATGGGGGCGGAAGCGGCGGTAGTCAAACCAGTGACAGGCCTTCAGCCAAATGAAAGTATTTTGGGTATTGACATGCGTCCGGCAACGGGCCAGTTATATGCATTGGGCAGCAGCAGTAGAATTTATACCCTTAATATGGCGAGTGGTGTTGCTACCGCAATCGGCACAGCTGCGTTCACTCCGTTGCTTTCAGGAACAACATTCGGCTTTGACTTTAATCCAACAGTCGATCGTATCCGCATAGTAAGTGATGTGGGTCAAAACTTACGCGTCCATCCAGTTACTGGTGCTGTAGCTTTTACGGACACTAATTTAAATCCTGGAAGTCCCGCTGTTTCTGCGGCAGCATATAATTCTAATGTTGCCGGGGCCACTGCAACAGTCTTGTATGATATTGATCCCTCGACAGACAAACTATTTAAACAATTGCCACCCAATGACGGTAAGCTCGAAGAAGTTGGGTCACTGGGTATTAACGTAGAAGCAAATACTGGTTTTGATATTGGGGGGGCGAGCGGTATAGGATACGCATTATTAGCAGTAGGGTCGACTACAAAAATTTATTCGGTGAATCTTGGCACTGGAGCTGCAACAGCAATTGCTGATGCACCTTCCGGAGCAAAAGGGCTTGCCATTGGACTCGGTTTTTGAAATATCCTTTTATACTGAATCAAAAGTCGCATCCATGAAAGTGACTTTTTACTCAGCTCTTTGTAACTCGCTAAAATTACAGTCCGGTGTGTAGGTCAAAAAAAGAGGCTGTCTATTTTAGACAGCCTCTTTTACAAAATTATTTAGTTATATATTATTTTCCAAACAACTTGTAGCCTACTGAAAGCTGGAGGGCATAGTTCTTTTGCTTATAGTCCGTTCCATCGGCATCGTCAATGATGTTAGACATTCCTTTAACAAATCTGAAACCGAAGTTAAGGCCCATTGGGAGATCTACGGCAAGACCGGCAGCTATGCCTATGTCTGTACTTTTAAAGCTGTCTTTAATGTCTTCTGCATCTGCAGAACCAATTTTTTCTTTTGCTGAGGCTAGTATTCCTATTTGAGGACCGGCATGCAAACTGAATCGATCGCTGATATTAAAGCGTACTAACACGGGAACAGCGATGTAATTCACTTTTAAAGTATAATCACCATTTTTCGCACCTTGGCCAGAGTAAAGGATTTCAGGTTGAACTCCAAGCTTATCACTGAGCATCAAGGTAAGATACCCCCCTGCATGAAGGGCAGGCCTGAAGCTAGGGCTAGTTGTAAATCCGTTTCCGGAAAGTGTTTGATTGGCTAAGTTTAAGCCAAGCTTTAAACCTCCGCTAACTCCTTGTGCGTAAACACCGACTGCGAATAGACTAAAAAATGCAATAAGCGATAACACTTTTTTCATAATTATTTTGTTTGGTTTAACATAAAAAAATGTAAAACAACCTCGATTATTTACCACACTTGGTGTTCATCTAAGCGGCTTTATACCAACAATATTAAAGTTTTAAAATAGTTAATTAGGGGAGTTAAGGCGCAAGCTTTGACACAAGTAAGGTATGGTTTTGGGTTGTGGTTTTTTATAATAATAGGCCATAAATCGTCGACAAATGAACGCCAAAAAGCGTTAGAACTTTATTGGTTCGGTTGTCTCTAAATGAGACGAATAAATGGAGTAAACGAGAAGAAAATGAAAGCAAATATTACGCAAAAAATGCTCGTTTTACCGGTGGTAATGGATCGGTTCAATATGTCTTATATAGAAACGTTAGAGGTAATCGTTAATAGTTGATCGATAGTAAGTTTCGCACGATGCCAACTAAAAACGATTAACCATTACAGGGACTTCATAGTACTGCAATGCCCTCTCCAGCATAAACCGGACGCGAGTGGGCACAATCCTGTAAACAATTAATTAAGGATTATCAATGGATCCTAAATAATGCTTAAGTAGCGGATTGGCATTCCAAATTTCTCTAATAAATCCCGGTCTATGACAACCTCCGCTTGTCCTGTTATTCGTACCTGATTGTCGTGGCACTTTCTCTACCGCCAGGTTTTGTAGACCGGTTTTTCGAAATCAATTTAAAGGCCGATTCAAGCCGATCTTATACGATGAAAGACTAATTATTGAAGGAAGTTAAATAACCACCTTTCGTGCCAAAGCCAAAGAATTGTGTATTATAACAAAAAGCACTGTAGAGTTTCGTAGTCATCGCAACCACCGCAATTTGTTGCCTTACTACTAAAACCTCTACACTGCGTAATTTCGAGCTTCTCTATTCGTTTTCATTGGGTCGGTCCTTAAAAAAAAAGTGGTACGAAATTTTCTCTAGAAACCATAACCGATAAGGTTAACCCTAAAAAAAACAGCCATGAAAAAGTTAATTGCTATCACGTGCGGTACAATTGTATTGCACGTTTGTTCATTAGCGCTCGCTCAAAATCAACAGATTGCTTCGGCAGAGTCTATCTCTTCGAACAAAATCGAAAAGACAGTTGACCTAAGTAATGCGAAACCTGAGGCCGTTGCAGAAAGTGATGAAAGAACAGGAGCTGCTGTGAGAACTGAATCAACAAATTTAGATAATGTTCGCGCTTCCTACGAATTGCGAAATAACCCGAAAAAAGATCAGTTCAATGGAAAGGTTGGCCCTAATGGAGAAGAGCTTTTTCCCGATGGACGTAAGTATTATTATCTTGATAGCAATGGCAAAAAAGTTAAAATTAACAAGGCCAGACTGAAGGATAAACCCAAGCACAGTTAAATCTTAAAACTTATGCTGACCCATTCCGCATAGATCAAACTTTTTCCTATCTAAAGATATTAGAGGTTCATCCTTGGATTATCGTTTTAGCCTATTAATTCTCTTTGATGAGAAAAGGAGAATGTTATTTTCATGACTTATTATATTTCAGTTATTTGATAGTAACTTGGAGGAAAACTGTCCTCCAGAATGAAATTTGTTTTTCTTAGCCTGGTTTGTCTAGCGCTTACGGAAATAGGCTATTCGCAAGATACTTATCTCCTGATTCGAAAGGGAGGTGGGTTTACAGGTGCTGCTGATGTGTATAGGGTAGACCTGACCGGTAAAGTTCAAAAGGGTAGAGGTCTCGGTGAGATACTTTACACTGAAGAGAGTAAACTAAGTAAATGTCCTACCAAAAGATTTTTCAGAGATGTTAAAGCATTGCTGACATCCTATCCAAATTTCAATCATCCCGGAAACTTATATACCTCAATAGCATTTTATGACCGAAGTACGGAGCGTAAGATAACTTGGGGAGATCCACAAAAAGAGGTTCCTGATGATGTATCCAAACTATATCAAGAAATAAGTAAAGCCTTGTCCAAACTGAAGTTTACTCCGCAGATTGCTAAGTAATTACAAATCGTTTTGTCTATGAAAATTTATCACTCCTTAATTCTTGGTTTTTTAATCGTTGCTGCATCCACAAAACCGCTTAAAGCACAACAAACTTTTGATTCGAAGAAAAAAAAGAATGCTACAGTAAATACTTCAACCCTGGGTGCTGTGCGTATTAATGGTGCTGCCTATCAAGGAGGTCGAAATCCCTCGACATCCAGAATGGTTACTCCAACGCTGAAATTTCCTCAATCGCTGCAACACCGCAGACCGGAGAAAATTTATTATTCTAACGAAACAGGACTTCCTTTTTTTATCATCTCGACAAGGGATAGAAAAGATTTACAGTTAAAGATAAAGAAAGACATCTCTTCTGCCGCCCATGATTACCTGCTTGAGCTTCAACCAATCCTTCAATTGGAGAATGCCGACTTGGAGTTTACGACACAGCACATCAAGACGGACAATAATAATAGATCATACGTGCGCTTAGGTCAACGGTATAAAGGAATTCCTTTGTATGGGGCAGAGGTTGTGGTACATATGAACGAGTTCGGGATGGGCGAATCTTTTAACGGTAACTATTATAATATCGTACAAGATATAGATCCGGTTCCGGCAATCTCAGGGCAGTTAGCCATTAATAAAGTGGGCGCGCATTTGGGAAAGTTTAAACCTTTACGTCCACTGACTATTCAGGAAAGGCAACTGGTACAACATGAGGAACCGATAGCAACGCTTTGTATTTACCAGGATAAAAGTTTAGTCACGTTACCATTGTTAGCCTACCACATCGTTTATTGTCCGAAACTTCAGGAACGTTGGGAATATTTTGTTAACGCCTCTACAGGAACCATTATTCATCGGTTTCAAAGTGTTTGTTCTGCAGACGGCCCTCGTACAGCTACAGGAGCAGACCTGAATGGCGTTTCTCGCTCGATAAATACTTACCAAAAGGGCACAACGTATATGCTGGTTGATATTTCGAGACCCATGTATAAGGCAACGGGATCACAACTTCCGGATCAGCCTATTGGGGGTATTTTGACCGTTGACATGAATAATACTTTTGGCGATGACCAGACCATTCAGCATACCATTTCCACAAATAACAGTTGGAACACAGCCCTTCAGTCGAAAGCGTTGTCAGCGCATTTCAATGCAGGAGCTGCTTATGAATATTTCAGGACCAAGCATAATCGGAATTCTATAGACGGCGAAGGCGGTACAATTATCTCTATTATAAACGTACCGGATGAAGAGGGTAAAGCGATGGACAATGCTTTTTGGAATGGAAAGTTGATGTGTTACGGAAATGGAAATCTTATGTTTAAACCTCTTGCCGGTGGTATGGATGTTGCTGGTCATGAAATGACACACGGTGTTGTTCAAAGCACCGCGAACCTGGAATACCAAGGGGAATCTGGCGCAATCAATGAATCCATGGCTGATATTTTTGGTTCGATGATGGACCCTTCTGATTGGCTTCTCGGTGAAGATGTCGTGAAACTCGCGGTATTCCCTTCTGGGGCCATGCGCTCCATGTCCGATCCTCACAACGGTGGGACTAACTTGTCTCACCCCGGGTATCAACCTAAACATAAAAGTGAAGCATACACCGGTACGGAGGACAACGGAGGAGTGCACAGAAACAGTGGCATTCCTAACCATGCCTTTTACAAATTTGCCGAAGCAATTACGCGCGAGAAAGCAGCGGCCGTGTTCTACAAAGCGCTGGCTGATTACCTTACCAAATCTTCAAAGTTCATCGATCTAAGGCTCGCCGTAAGTAAAGCTGCAAGTGATTTGTATGGAGCTGGTTCGAATGAAGTAACCCAAGCTGGTATTGCTTTTGACGCTGTGGGAATTACGACTGGACAAGGTGGCGATTATACGGAGAGTTTACCTGATAATCCGGGAGCTGAATTTATGCTCGTGTATAATACCGACACTCCGGATCCCAATACCCTCTACCGAACATCCCTTAGTTCCAATCCTGTTGCTCTCACGCAAACCGAATTTAACAGCAGGCCTAGCGTTACAGACAAAGGCGATGTTACTGTTTTCGTAGCGGCAGATCACACCATTCACATTATCCATACTGCGCCAGGTTCAAGTCCCGATGAGAGTGTGCTGCAGGAAGAGCAGATATGGTCTAATGTTGTAGTATCGAAAGGTGGTACTAAGCTTGCGGCCGTAACCACTGCAGAGGAGCCTCTCATTTATGTGTATGATTTTGAATCAGACGAATGGGGAGAGTTTGAACTCTACAATCCTACGTATAGTGAAGGCGTTAATTCGAAAGGGCCTGTGTATGCAGATGCTTTGGAATGGGACTACACCGGAGAATACCTGGTGTATGATTGTTTTAACCGTATCGACAACAACGACGGACTTGACATTGAGTACTGGGATGTTAATTTCATTCATGTTTGGGATAATACAGAGAATGATTTTGCCCCCGGAACCATCGAAAAGCTTTTCGCCAGCCTTCCTGCTGATGTGAGCATAGGCAATCCATCTTTTGCGAAAAATTCACCCTACATTATTGCATTTGACTATGTTAACGAGGACACCGAAGAATATACCATAGTTGGCTATAACATTGAAACTAGTGATTTGAATGTTATTGCAGAGAATAATACTTTAGGTTGGCCTTCGTTCAATAAAAATGATTCGCGCATAGCATTCACTACCCTCGATGGAACCACGAATTATAAGTCCAGCTATGTAGTTTTAAACAGCGATAAAATATCCTCCAGTGTCACTGCGCAAGATCTGTATTTGTCTACGAAATGGCCCGTTTATTTTGCTTCAGGCGAACGTGAAATTGGTGAGGAAGTAGTCACCGGAGTGTTGGACGAAAATAACCACACCGTAGCATTGAGTTGCTATCCCAATCCGTTCAAGGATGACGTATTTGTGGAATTTAAGGAACATGCAGTGGCTGACAGCAAGGTTGAGGTTATTACCACCACGGGCCAACGGATTTATGAATCTATAATTCCGAATTCCAATACGTCGTTACATCTTAACCTGAAAGATCTCAAGCCAGGATATTATGTCATGAGAATATCCGATTCCAAAAATGTTGGTAGATGTAGGATTGTGAAGAAATAGTTGGAAGGCCTTAGCGTGCCGGCCCCGGAGCTGTTACTATGCTTTTTTCAGCTCGAAAGTAAAACCAATTTACGGGGCAGCGCATCAAGATAAATGGCGGGAATACGATGATTTAAGGGCACCAAACCGTATTCTCCATAATCTTTACGCTTCCTTTTTG
Organism: uncultured Chryseolinea sp.; assembly: GCA_964484845.1. Lineage (GTDB taxonomy): Bacteria > Bacteroidota > Bacteroidia > Cytophagales > Cyclobacteriaceae > Chryseolinea. The sequence goes on from CAZAHL010000115.1 coordinate 17,362, forward strand.
ATTTATTCGTAATGCTATTTCTCCTGCCGACAGATTATAAAGTATACTGAATGTCATTGTTAAATCATTTTTTTATGTTTCTTTATAAGAGGATCGTAGTTTCTCTTCTATATGAATGTATATGTAAAGACTGTAGCCTCCCTTATTTTAGGGAGTCTATTTTTGGACTGTAGCAGGCATCCTGAGTCAAAAGAGCAACAAAATATTCCCGTGGCAGTGGTCTGCCTAGACACCGCGAGTCTGCAGCCTGAACCCATCGTTGTCGAATCCTTTTTAAAAAGACCACCTTCCAAAATACGATATCCTCTCACTCGCAAAACTATTAAGGTTTTATCACTTCATTCGATCAATTCATATTTTTTGTTTGATGGTGAAGAACATGGACTGGAATTTGAATTACTTCAGCTTTATGCAAACCATTCGGATCTGGACATAGACATTGTTACAGTAGAGAACTACAAACAAATGTATGACAGTATTGCGCATGGAAATTTTGATATGGCGATGGGCACGTTGTTTGTAAATGATGCGATGGATTCAATCACGCCATTTGGCAACACCCTATATCATTCTGATGTGATTCTTGCAACTTCAGAAAAGGAAGTCAAGACAATACCCGAAACGTTGTCGTCGATTAATGTAATCCATCACTCACCTATTCACTTCTGGATGCATGAGAGCGATTCCGTTGTTCAGCATTTAAAAGATTCCATAAACCATCTGGGTGTGGAACTAAGCAAGGAGTATGCATTGGAAAGACTAGCCCATCAGGAATTTACAAACTTGCTTGTTGATAAACACGAATTCATGATTATGCATTCCTATTTTCCTCAGCTAACCGAACATACCGTATTACAAAAGGAACAGCCGGTCGCCTTTGCCTTTAATCCTCATTCTGAATTATTAAAAGATCACTTTAATGCATGGCATGCTAAAAAAAGGAATTCGTCGGATTATGCCTTCACAATAAAAAAGTATAACGATCATTCTGCCTTTATAAAAAGCAAACTGAAATTTGAGATGCCCATGATACGGCTGGGGATTATTTCTAAATACGATTCTCTTATAAAAAGATATGCTGAAAAAGAATCGTTCAACTGGAAGCTGATAGCGGCTATTATACATCAGGAATCGCGGTTCAGACCAAGCGTCGTATCGCCTGTAGGCGCTTACGGATTGATGCAACTAATGCCTTCTGTAGCAAAAACGTACAAGATAAATTTCAAAAAACTGTCGTCACCTGATCTTAACATTGCAACTGGAACGAAATATTTTCGGTGGATTTACAATCATTTTGACAAACCGGAATTTACAGAGGCAGATAAAATTAAGTTTAGTCTGGCGTCATACAATGCAGGGATCGGCCATGTATTCGATGCGAGAGCTCTTGCACGAAAGTACAAACTGAATCCCAATGTCTGGAGCGATAACGTTGAGGTAATGCTTCTGAATAAGTCGTCGCGAAAGTATTACTCAGATCCAGTTGTAAAGCACGGTCACTGCAGGGGATACGAGACACGTACCTATGTCCGACATATCATGCAGTACTACGAACATTACCTCAATTTTCTTCCGGTTGTCACTCAATGAGACAAGTTCATTAAAAGCTTGACCTTACTTTTCTAAAGCCTGGTACGTCATTACCTTGAACTGGTCTTTGAGTACGCTCCAGTATGGCGACGCAAATTCTTGCGTGTAAAAAAGTGCAATTAAATTTTCCTTTGGATCAACCCAAAAGTAAGTACAAAATGCACCTTCCCAACTAAAACTTCCAACCGTGAGGGGTGATACAAAATCATTTTTTTCTGTTTCCAAGGCAAGCCCTAATCCAAATTGAAAGTTTTCTGGCATTGGAGGAATAGCCGAAGAATTAACTCCTTCTGATAACTGGTTAGTAAGCATGAGTTTTATGGTTTTGAGGCCTATCAATCTTTTGCTTTTGTAGATACCGTTGTTTAAAAGTAAGGTTAAAAATTTTCCATAATCTCCAATCGTCGAACTTAAACCACCTCCTCCTGACAAGTAAGAGCGATTAGAGTTGGGATAGTCGGCGACAGCATTATCATAGATAGGATAGTCGGTTCTTACTAGTGTGCCATCCATCAGCGGTTGATACAAAGTGACCAGTCGTTGTTGTTTTTCTTTTGGGAGATTGAAATAAGTGTCCTTCATTTCCAACGGATCAAAAATTCGCTGTTGGAAAAATACATCTAACGACCGACCACTCCATATCTCTATCAAATAACCCAAAACGTCGGTGCTGAGTCCATACGTAAATGATTCACCAGGATTATGCTGAAGCGGAAGAGTCGCCAATACTTTGATTTTTTCAGATATTGTTGACCCTGGGAAACCAATAATGCCGGGAATCTTTGCCTTATTATAGATAGAAGTCATTCTATGATCTC
>CAZAHL010000116.1:0-19615 GCA_964484845.1 uncultured Chryseolinea sp.
ATTTTACCTTCGCATAGACATCGACCATCTTTGTTTAATACAACCAATTCCCGTTATGCCCAAAAACACAAACTCCCAAAAGCCATAGCAAATTTCCATGTCGCAAATGAAAAAGTTATTGCCGGTGGATATGGTTGAATTCGCAAGAAAGAAATTGAAAGGTCTACCGCTAAGTGGAAATGAAATTATTGCTGGATTATTTTAACGAGGAGTTAATTCTTTTTTAAATATGTCCGTGAATCATCAATGCTAACAAATCGACCATTCTTCATTTATACTCTTGAACAATCTTTCCGGTATTGCCATTGATCGTAACCTTGATGCTACCGTCTCTTAAGATATTCATCAAGTAAGTCGGGCCACTGCCAAGTCCCGCAAATCTGTTGAAACGTAGGCTCAAATTTTTCAAAGAAATTCAGCTTGTCTTTATATCCTTTGAACTTGTCAAATAAATTATAATAGTAAATATCAGCTTCAATCAAAGTAAAGAAACTTAAAATGCTTGTTCTACACAGAGCTTGAAATTTTGGCAGATCATCACGGTGCCTTGCGGCAAGCTCCAGTATAAATTTACAGTCATCACTTTTAGGATTGTGGACTCGTGAGAATTCGGTTATATATTTTAGCAACTTGGGAAATTCTTCCATACTAACAATTTTTGATTTGTGATCTTCTTCCATACTTTTTATTTTACCCAAGCTTCAATTTTATCAACCAATCTTTTATGCAACTCAGTTGGGGTTTCATAAATTATATGCTGAAAATGGTTTGTATCGAAGTGGGTATCTTTAAATTCTTTTTGACTACATGTATAAATAACTTGCTTACCTTGCCCCAATGCATACCCACTTTCAAAGTATACGCCATTCTTATGGAAACAGAAATCTGCAATACAAAACTTGCTTTGCTTTAGACCAGCGATGATTGCGTCATTAATTGTTTGTTCACTTTCAAGATATTTTTCATCTACAATGTATGGTTCAAATCCCGTATCTGACAATGCCTGTTTAATAGCATCTCTCACATCCTTGAGTTCAGGTGTCTGGTCAAACGCCATTGCAACAAAACAATATTTTGAATTATACCCCTCTTCAAATAGCTGGATATATTTGTTAAGTCCATCATAAGTAAAGTGAAAGGAGGGTTGGATTTCTTTTGTCATCGAATCAAGTTCAATGTTACCTTGTTTTTCAAGTGCCTTTAAATAAAATAATGCCTCCTCATGGTTTTCAAAGTACCATTTGCCCCACGTATTCATTTTTAGGAAATTGGGCAGTTCAATTTGTTCACCTTCATAGTTTTGAAAATCATGCAATGCTTTAAAAAAATTTTCCAATTTTTCTTTCGGTCTTTTAGGATAAGTCATCGAGTCCAATTCAGCCTTTATGGAAAAATGAACCATCTTATCTTTTGCGATACCTGTCTCATCTGAATCCCAATGAAATCTTTTGATACTTATGTCACCAAGCTTTCCATTCATCATAAGTGACCTTAGAGCTACTTTGTATTTTGAATAATTTTTATCCTTCAACATAACATCTAAGCATGATTTACAGATTGTAATGAAATGATCAACATCATCTAGCCTAATTGAATAACATATGTCCTTACCAAAATCATGAATACTTGAATCAAGAATGACCGCATCAGTCAAATAACACTTTTGTTGAGAAGCCATGGGGGTAATTTTAAGAAAGATAAATAAATATTGCCGTTAACTTCGATCTTACGTAACGAATTAGCTTGTAGAAGGCCTTTTTTTGCTGAGAGGCGGAAATGCGAAGTGGTAGTTTGAAGCGGGCATAATAATAAGATTTCGTAATCAATTCAGAGGTAAATTATATCCCATTGTAGGAGCCGCCTTTTTGCTTTTTTTTATCCTCAATTTTATCTTTTAACAGATACGCTAGTAAATAAATCCAAGTGGGATATTTATCTCTACACAAAATATCATTCAATATTGGTTCGATCTTTTGCTTACCGAACTCCATGAACTGAGTTTGGATCGATTTATCCCGGTCATAAGGATTAAAATAATCATTGAATTCATTTTTCCATCCACGAACATTGAATCCAAACTTCTTACCTAGGTATGCCCACACTTTGTCAATGTCTTTTACATCCATCGCGTCTTTTACGTTCTTGATATTTACTTGACGTAACGGAGGCATAAAGAAACTTAATCAGTAACTTCTAAATATGTTACGGGTGCTAATACTTGAGGAACGTCTGTTTCTTCTTTCTTATTTGTAATTAGTTTACTGATTGTATAACTATCCATCCTGCTGTAATCTAGCGGTTGACAAAGTGCTAAGACATCGTCCTTAGATAGGTTAGGATTAAGCCAATCTTTTTCATATTCACGGGGCAACAAAACGGGCATCCTTTTTTTACTGTTATGAATTTTCTCCATCAATGGATTTGCCTTGGTCGTAAGCACCGTATAAGAGAAATAATCGTTGTCGTTAGTTTTATCCTTCCACTTCGAATACAAACCAGCAATTGAAAATAATTCTTGACCTTTCACCATTATGTAATATGGCACTTTCATTTTACCTTTTTCATCCATCCAACGCCATTCAAAAAATCCTGTACATGGGATTAAACATCTTTTACCTTCATTTGCTGAATCTCTAAACGAAGGCTTCTCATACATTTCTTCCGAGATACAATTGAGAGTTTGTACCCTGATCCTTAATCCATCTGCGCCCGTCTTCGTCCACCAAGGTATTAACCCCCAATTAAACATCTGTAACTCTGTTGGCTTACCTGCTGTTAAAACTGGTGATGCTGAAAAATCAAAACCATTTTCGTGATAATGTTGACTATACACTTCTTCCATTACCTTAGAATAGGAAGCGGAATAATAGTCTGATAAATAATCAATTGTTTTGGTTAGACTCTTATGATAGCACATTACTCTTGAACATTTTAAGATACTAAACACCTCGTGCGATAATTGGTTTCAATTCTGAATAAAACAAATAATTTAAGGCATCGGTGTTACTGTCAATTTCCATTTCTTCAATTGCATCATGTAGCCATTTGGAATCCTTTGGCTCATTTCTGAAATGGTTTTTTATCTCTAACAACAGACTGGACAGTCGGCTTTATCAAGTATTCTATTAAAATTTTTTTCAACATAGTTTGTCAAGCCCTCTTCTGTTCGTATTTCATCCACCATTTTCTTGCGAAGAAATGCAATCAAATCCTGAGGCTTAAAATGATAGGCTTCCGAAGGAGCATATTCCTTTAGCAAATACTTTTTCTTGTTTTCCATAGTGTTTGAATTAAGTTATTTACTCTTGTCCTTATAAAAATTTTGCACTTCCATTTGGCTCTATGTTTTCGCTCTATGCGTTCTCTAAGCAAATACCGAATTATCGCAAAAATAGTTTTGCCATCACGTTTTAGTAGTTGTTGGAGTGACGGTTCAATGTATTTAATCATATATCGAACAAAAAATTCTGAGGAGTTTTCTTCCCGCTTAATTTTCATTAATTCAGAATGGAAGTCAATGCGCCATTTTTTTGAAAGATGAAACTCCGATTCCAAATATTTGAAAATTAGATTAAATTCGTCCTCTGCGAGTACTCCTTCCAAATCCGCTGGTATGATTGATTTTTCAATCCTCCTGCCCATAGATGTACTAAATTAATTAGTTTTATCAAATAAACAAAAACTAATTAACTTAGTTAATCACTTGTTGGAAATAATGTGAAATTGGGATCAATTATTATTAACACCTTCGTGTTATGCAGTTGCTCGTTTTAGAAGAGGAAAAAGTAAACGCTCTACGGGGAATTTGTGGTGCCATACATTACTGTTGTGTACGCTATCAAAATTTGGAAATATCGCCCCACGATTGGAAATACTTTTGTGGCTATTTAAATATTCCCGTGGATACAATCTATTCAGTTTCGATTGAAGCAACTGGACTATTGCTCAGCACACGAAATTTCTTATTTCGGTATGTGCATAACGATTTCCATCATAAGAGACTATTGTATAGTGATAGGGATGAGAAATGATTGTTTACTTTTGTAAGATGAATTTAAATACTGTCTTTGGATAAAACTTAACGTGACTTTCATCCAACAAATTTTCTTTAACTAGATTTTCCAATATGCCATGTTCATCAAGCCATTGCCAAAATATATCTTGCCCAACCTTATTCTTACCATGTCTACTGATAGCGTCATAAAATATTAACCCAAGTTCGTCATTTGATAATTGCGCTTGAAGTATTTCTAAATACTTCACAACCTCAAGTTGGGTAAAGGAAAAATTTCCTATTGGGTCTTCATTCGCCTTCCATTCGGTCGCCTTAACAAACTTTATTATATTATAAACATACCTAAAATAATGACCAAGGCTTGAGTTTTGCTCCAAAAAGAACTTCTGAAACTCTTCATCAACTATTTCCTTTAACGCCTGCAAAGTTTTTGTTTTTCCGGTGGGTTCTGGCAATGTTGCGTTAGGATTGAGCAACTCGGTAGCATTGTTAAATTCAATAAAAAAACCATTTGTCTCATCATACTCGTACCGAAAATTCGCAAAGTGCATCTCATGAAATTGTTCTAACGCACGTCTTAAATATGCTCTACCTTTAAATATTCTTTTCTCGGGTTCATTCGGCATTGTGAATACTCCTTCCATGTTGGTGACAATCTCATTCAACATTGATAACATATTGAAAAAAGTATTTTCAAAACGCTGAATCCTTAGGGTTTCATTCTGTTTTTTAAATTCTCGCCTAGTTAACTTTAGTTCTCTTCGTTGTGCCGATAACTCTTCTCTTTGTAACAATACAGTATAGATAATTCCTGCAAACGCCAATCCACTAAATAGAGAATTAACACTGCCAAACATATCCCCGAACTGTCCTCGTTCTGTATAACAATCAAAATTCGTCATTAACAAAATCCAAGCAGCACCCCATAAAATCAGTATGGAAGAAATAATAACACCCCGTGTTACCCAATTGTCGATGTTTCGTTTTTTTTTCTTTTGTGTCTTCATTCTGAGAGATTCTTTGGATCGATTTTACAAAACATGGATATGTGCCTCTATAGTTATTACTTTGGAAAATTAAATTCAACTGTGTTCCAGTTTGAACATAACGTTCCGTATCGACTAGTAAAAATGCAAACTCTATACTTAACCTTTTTTTTCTTCTCTATCTGAGCGAGAAGAGTTCTGTTATCCAAAGCAAAATCCTGTTTATGGAAATGGGGAACCGAAAACTCGCTTTTATATAAAATAAATTTCCCTTTTGGGGGATTCATTACTTCAGCAGTGGAAGATGGCGCAAGGCTCAGTCCCATAATATTCTTATCCTTGAATTCTATAAATACTTCGTGAAACATAAGTGGCTCAGGATAACCGTTTATGATTTCATATTCTCCAAGTATTACAATCAATTTTTTGCCTGATATTTTATGCTCCCTGTTTCGAACAATAATTTTTGCAAGTCTTAGAAACCTATTAGTAATTCTAGGATTTTGGGTAATTAGGGTGCCTACTATTCCAAGAACGAATCCGACAATTATTAATCCCACCTCCTTCATATTAATAACATGAGTTACAAACAGGATGATTCTTACTTATTCCCTTACTTTTTTTTCCGCATTGATGGCAAACCTCCTCAGGAAAATTTACATCCCCATACTTTGCCCACGTGCGGTAACATTTAGGGCAAAGTGGTACTGCACGATTGTAGTCGATGTCCGTCCAACAACGAATACACCATCCCTTTACAGACTGTTGGATTCGTGCAATTTTTTTTAACGCCCTAAAAACTATCTTGTCTTTTGTTACCGACACAGGCTCCGACTCTGAAATAAGATTTTCAACTTTTTCCTTGAGATTTTTATAAATCAGTGTTGAACTATTTGCCGAAACGCCATATTCAATATTATTAATCTCAGAGTAATCTTGAAGATTCAGTGAGGTTATAACAGAATTAGTCTCGTTTAAATATGCCTTCGCATGAAGCCTTTTATGAAAATAAATTTCAAATTCCCCATTGATAGAATTTAACCTTTTCATCTGTTCCTCGTTCAAATCCGATACCTTTCCAAAAACAATGACGATTCTTACTTTTCTTCTTATTGCTGCATTGATTTCAGTAATCAGACCTTCAGGAACGTATAGATAAGCAGAAACTAGAAAAACAAATTCCTTGGAGTCAGAAATAATAGATTCAACGTGGGCTGATATTTTCCTAACAGTTAAAAATTCCGGGATACTTTCCATTTTAATTATTGGCAAGTTTAAATTGGTCTAACGCTCTTTCAATATAATCGAAATAATCGTGCAGACAACCAAAGAAACTTCAAAACTAGTATGCAAATTAACAACACCTGAATTGCAAGAAAGAAAGAGAACCGTTATTGCTGAATTAAAGGCAACAATGCTGGAAAGAAAAGAAACTGAGAGCGGTGTCTGTTATAAATTTGATGGGTCTGATAAAATGGTTGATTTATTAACTAGTTTTATCAAAACCGAAAGGCTGTGCTGTGATTTTTTTACATTTAATCTTTCAATATCAGACGAGAAAAGTTTTGTGTGGTTAGAACTATCAGGGCCAGAAGGAACAAAAGATTTTATTAAATCTGAAGTAGGCTTTTAATTTTATTAGCACACCTATGCGCAGCAACTTTTCGATTGCTGAATGGGTGGGCATTTTACTGTACCATAGGAGCAAAAAACACAGCAGTCGCCTTGTTTAGGTTTTAACAGAGTCTTACAATTTTCACATTCGTAAAAATATTGACAAGCGTCCGTCGACATTTTCTCTTCTTTTTTGAATCCGCAGTCAGGACAGGTTATGACTGACTCTATTATTATGGTTTCGTTCATATCGCCTTCAACTCAAAGAGTACTAATTATTTCGTCCAGCCTTTCCGTCAATTCATTTCCACAAAAATATTTCGTTTTATCAGCCCAAGGATAAGCGGGGGAGTTTAACTGATGGGCGTATTCAAATGGTCTCGGAAATTCTTTGCCCCATTGGGTGTCACTGTCAAAGAACATATAGATGTCCCAAGCCTTACTCCCTTGTGGGTTAAGTCTTCGAGCGACTATGTCTCCAAATGAATTTTCCGAGTCAAAGAATTGAATAATGCTTGGGTCTTTGAACAGTGATGCCGCTTTGTATGCAGTGCTTTGGTCGTCAGTGTCTACCATATTTGTCCAAATGATTATCACATTAATGTCCTTACTTTTCATTTTTTCTATAACCGTTTTCTGAACTGATTCAGCACCGCTCAAACACCATCCGCACGTTGGCGACAAAATTGCAACAAATTTTACTTTACTATTTTGTTGATTAAACGCCCTTTGAACGTCTGTAGTATTAGACATGACACGCAAATTCTTATTTTCTTCGCTAGGCAATTTGCCTAAGTGATTTTTACAAGTACCATTGGAACAGCAATTTGCCGTTTGGTCTTGCAGAGTATTTTTGTTTGGTATTCCTTCCACTTTGTATCCAGTTTTATTTATGGTTGCAATAATTTTATCCGCATCGACCTTTTGCTCATTAAATTCGACGGTAGTCGATCCATTCTTATAGGAAGCTTTTACAAATGAAACTCCATTCAACTTGCTAACCTCGTTTTCAATGTGCAACTCACACGAGGCACAAGTCATTCCGGAGACCTTCAATTCAACTTTTTTATTCTTGTCTTGGTTGAGAGCAGTTTGGTCTGTGGAATTGTGGAGTAAGAATTTTGAATAAGAGGGAAAGGTAATAAGCAGGAACGAAATAATAGTAAGCAAACTTAAAGCTGTTCGTGAATAAAAGATTGATTTATTTTTGTTTGGCACGCAGCCACAATCATCTTTTTTTGCACTGAATGATTGAAACCAAGCGAATCCTAAAACTAAAACTGATAACGAAATCAAATACGGTCGGAATGGTTCTATCCAATGAAACGAAGTTGCTAAACTACTTGTCCCCGCTATTATCGCAAGAACGGGCGTTATACAGCACATTGATGCACTCACTGCTGTCAATATGCTTAAAGCGATTTGTGTTTTCATATTAACTCCAAAATTTTATTATCCGTAATCAATTTGAAAATGGGTTTAAAGATGCTGGTATATTCAGCGGTCATCGAATAAAAAATCGTTTGGCCTACCTTTCTTGAGGTAATTATCTTACCATCCTTCAGTTTTCTTAAGTGCTGTGAGACTGCTGAAATATTCATACCCAAAATGTCACTTAAATCGCAAACGCAAAGTTGTCCTTCTTCTTGTAGAAGGAATAAAATTTTAAGTCGAACGCTATTTCCGGCAAGACTCAGTGAACCAGCAAGATGCTCAACAGACTTATCAACGAAACTTATTTTCTCCCTGCAAGCCTTAATTTGGTTAACGTCAGCAAGAACTCTTATACAGGTTGTTGTCATACTTTCTTATTTAAGCAAACGCTAAAGTACAGGTTTTCATTTTATTTTCCAATTCTTCTCACATCCATAATTTGATATTGACGATAATGAATTTACATTGGCGTGTTCTATGGCAATAGCAACGTTTTTGTGATTTCAACTTTTACTTTAAACGTAAAGAGGTATGCTATTGCTTGATATCGAAGAAGGAAAATCCCATGCTCTGAAAACAATCTGTGGGGCCATACACTACCAGCTAGTTCAATATAACCCAAACGAGATACCGATTTATGACTACAGCCTTTTTTGTGATTATTTGAAAATCCCGAAAGGAACAATCTATTGTGTTGAGGTTGAAGCAACCGGGTTTTGGCTAACTACCAGAATATTCAGGTTCAAGTACGTTCACAGCGACTTTCATGATAAAAGAGTATTGTACTATCAAGCATCATAACTTTTTTTCTGGTTTAACCTTCTCGAACTTCCCCGGCTTCACTTCAAGATATAAATCACACTCTTTTTGGTTCGCTAATTGTCGACCATAAAATACTGCTTCTTCCTTTGTCTTGTAAATCTTCTGAACGATGCTATTGGTAAATTTTATTCCCCACTTTGAGCCGTAAATAATTACAAAGACATCTATCATAAAAACATATCAACCTGATGTGTTACATCTTTCTTAGTAAGGTTAATATATTTCTTCATCACGTCATAACTTTCTTGGTTCGTCCACTTAAGGATAATAGGAATTGGCACGTTGTTTCTAATCGCTGTTGTTATAAACGTATCCCTGAAATTGTGTGAAGTCATCACTTCAAATTTCTTCTTGTTAAGCTTTGTTGCAGTGAAGCCGTCAAACTCTACAACTTCAACTGATGTATCAATACCAGTAACTTCAAGCATGTCCTTAATGCTCTTGTTATAATTCTGTTCGGTGACCTTGAAAGGTTTTTTGGTTGTGTTGTTGTTATACTTTGCAAGAACTTTTCTTGCTATCGGGAACAGCTTGATATTAGTTTCGTTTGTTTTCTTCGTCAACAAAGTTTTGTTTGGCCTGATGGTTAGTATTTCTTTCCCCACGTTGTTTTCTTGGATAGTAAATAAATCACCAACCCGTAGACCCGTACTCATTTGTAGTAACGCTCTATCCCTAGTTAACTCTAGTTTTATTTTACGTTGCTTCAAACCACTGATTAAAAATTTACGTTTGAATTCAAGCTTTTCTTTCTTGATCATCTTTTCAAGCTTAACCAGTTCTTCTTGGTAATATTTTTCAAAGTCGAATTCAACAATTTTCTTTACTTCATCTTCATCTAAAGCAATTGGTTCTTGCTGGTATTCCTGCACTTCACCGAACTGCTTTTTTGTATATGTATCTGATAGGTCTATCTTGGTTTCATCCTTACGAGCATACAAATGATTTAGTATTGTTACCAGTACTTCAAAAGTTTTCTTGATAGTATTGGGGTGGTATGCCTTTCGGGTTTCAGTAGGGTATGCCCAAAAGGAAATTAGGTCATCGGATAAAGTAAGGTTGATGTCTTTCAAGTAAATGATTTTCTCTTTTTCTTTTTCGTAATCCTTGATCCGGTTCATGACCGTAAGGAATTCTTTGTACGTCCCTCGCGGTGTGCCTTTCCTTTTCCGGAACTCTACATATTCTTTGATGTAATCCGTAAGGCTTTTACTTTTAGCCTTCTCACGTTTCAACCCGTTACCAAAGATTTCTTCAAGGTCTTTTAGATCATCAGATAGTTCAACATACTTACCAGTTCGCAGTTCGGTAATTGTTGTATTGACTTTATTATAAAGGGTATTGATTTGGTTGTTGCGTTCAAATGATAATTGAGATTTCGGTTTAACTTCTTCCCCGTCCTTATCCCACTCCCATAGCGAAACCTGAACGGCTGTATTGAACTTCTTTCTGATACGTTCTTTTTTATCTTTTATCCTTGCTTCTACCAATACATAAACCCAATGCAGCCCGACCTTATTGGGTTGATTCTCAAGAATCATTTTGCTAGTCCTATAAGACTTGTGTTCCCAATCACCAGCAGCATTAAGTTGTGGAATGTTAACAGTGTTGGCCCGTCCCGGAACAGTTGGGGGAACATCGTTTAGTAAATCATCCAGTGCTTGAATAGCAATTTTGCGTTGTTGTTCCAGAACGCTTTTTTTTAGTGTCATACCTTTCCGAATTAGGAGTGTTGATTTTTAGAATACCAGCGAAGAAGTTAGTGCCCAACAAAAGTAAAAAACGTATATTTTGGGCACTAACAATCTAATATAGGATGTTTATTCGGATGATCAAAGCATCTCGCCCCGACTTCGCCCGCCTAGCTTTAGCGACGGCGGGCTTTTTTATTTCATAGTTTATTGATTGCGTGCTGAACGGGTATCAAAGGGCTACGTCGGGCGCGCCCAACTAATCAGCCCGCCCGCTTCTGGTGCGGTCGCGACCCACTATTGGTTATCCGACAATCAAAGCAGCTATGATAATCCTGGCAATAGCTTAAGGGCGAATTAGAGCTCGGAAGGTCGTGATCGACTGCTTGCAGAGGTTACGTCTTAACGAAAGCCAGGGTCGAAGACTAATTAAATAAGTTCATAATTGTATAAGCGGGCGAGCGGCCAGTATTTAAAGCGGGTTGTAGTTAACTAAGAAATTGTCTTTTAATCTTAACTTCCTTATTAAGTGTTTTAATGTCATCTAATAAATTATTAAAACCATCATCTCTTAGGGGGACAGTCAGAAAAGTTTTCTTTTGCTTTTCGTCGTTCTCATATGCTATTTTATATATATAGAAATTGCTGATGTAACCGCCAGTCAAGACAATCGATTTTAATGATTGCAGATCTATAACTTCCTCCTTATTGTCATGTGAAAATGATTTCAATTTCCCCCCACTGTATAGAAGAGTCCTTATTTTTTTATATTCGTTAATCATTATAACATTTATTGTTAAAACGACTAAAAGGCCAATTGCGAATTCCGTCCTTAATCCTACAAAAATGGCTATCCCAGTAAAGATTGTAATGACAATCCCATTCATAAATAGGATAAGCATTTTAAAAAACTTATGTTCTAGGGTGATTCTCATTTTATTAGTATTGCCACTACAAAATATATAAGCAACCGCCCACCGTTGCTTTCATTCTTTACGCTCAGTGAAGAATTAGAATAGATATTACTTTTTCTTCTTCTTATTCTTATCCTTTAATGAGCTAAAGAATTTGGCCCAGTTGAAGACATTTAAGAAGGGATTTGTAACTGGTTGAAATTTACCGTTGGCTGAATTTGCCCATTGATCCAAATAGTAACGTTGATTTTGATAGCCATCCATGGGGGTGGTCTTAAGCATCAGAGCCATGAGCTCTTCATTAAAATTTCGCTTATCGATTCCCCTGTCATCCAAGGGCATATTCATCGCCAATACGGCCTGCTTAAAAACTTCTTCCGTTGGAAAGGGCATAATAACAATCTCACTGAGAAACGTGGTATCCTGAATCATAGTAACTATGATGGTGAGGTACTCCGGCGAATTTGGCGGTATCGTTGTGGTCTGGCGATCATATCCAACGGCACTGATAACAATTTCGTCGCCTTCCAGGACCGGCATAGAGAAAAAACCCATGCCATTGGTGGTAGTTCCTCTTCCGGCTTTGGGAACATAAACGTGAACACCGGGCAAAGGACCGCCCGAAACGCTATCTTCTTCAAGCACGACCCCAGAGAGCTGAATAACCCGCTTCTTTTGTTGAGCTTTTCCTGGAATTATAGCGCAGCAGACTATCAAAAGTAAGCTCGCTACGAATACTATGTTCTTCACCTTACACTTTATAGTAGCTCGTGGAATCATCAATTTCAAATATAAGGAGAAGCGCGAAAAGCGCCTAATTTCTATACCTTTGGTAATAACACATAGGATGCCAAATGCGACTTAAAAGTTTCAACCTAACGCTGGGAGCGCAAATTTTCAAAGCTTGCGCAGATGAATCGCGTCTTCGCATTTTGGGACTTATTGTGTTGAATGGCGAAATGTGCATTTCCGACCTTGAAAAGATCCTCGATTTTACCCAGGCAAAAACATCACGTCACCTCATTTATCTAAAAAATTCAGGCATTTTGACGGCAAGACGTTATAATCATTGGGTTTTCTACCAGATTAAGGACGGTGTAACCGACATTATTCAACAGGTTTTTCAGTTTCTGCGAAAGGATGCTCAATTGCTAAACGATCAAAAAATATATCAAACTTTATTTACCAACAGGGAGTTAGCTGTTAATAAACTACAAATACAGGAATGGCAGAAAGTAAATTAAGCATGAATAACAGTATCGAATCCACCTCGGCAAAAAAGTACCGTTGCGTTTTTTTTGATCTCGATCACACCCTTTGGGATTATGAAGCAAATTCTGTTGAAACGTTAGAAGAACTCTATGATCAGTATAACTTAAAATCCAAGGGCATAGAATCTTGTGAAAGTTTAGCCGCCCAATTCAGGATCGTAAACACTACTCTTTGGGATTTGTATGACAGGGGTTCCATTACAAGTGACATCATACGAAAAGAACGGTTCAAACAAATCCTTCAGGCGTTTCATGCGTATGAAGAAAACTTAAGCAAAGACTTATCTCATGATTACCTGGCGCAATGTCCCAAGAAAGGACATCTTATGCCTTATGCCCTTGAGGTTCTGGATTATTTGTCGGCTCATTACAGGCTAAGCGTGATCACAAACGGATTTGAAGAGATCCAGCATCAAAAATTGAAGGCAAGTAAGTTGACAAACTACTTTGATCATATCATTACATCACAGCGTGCGGGATGCCGGAAGCCCTCATGTGAAATTTTCAATTTTGCATTGAATAGCAACGGTATCAAGCATCATGAAGCTATTATGATAGGGGATAATTTAGTCACGGATATGGGAGGGGCAAGCAACGCGTATATCGATACTGTTTTTTTTAATCCCGAAAAAAATGTGCACGACAGTTTTATCGTTCATGAAATTAATTGTCTTTCAGAACTGCGTCAGATTCTTTGAAGCGAACTAGCGAAATTCAACATATTTTTGCGGTCTTTGCGTGTATTTCTTTGCGACCTTCGCGTGAACTGCATGTAAGAACAGATACTAACTACTAAATTACATTTATGGCAAATGGATTTTTCAATGTTCCTTTTCCGAAGAACGAGCCAGTATTAAACTATGCGCCCGGAAGTAAAGAACGTGTTGCGTTGAAAAAAGCTTTCGATGAAGCACGGTCGCAGGAATATGACATACCTATGTATATCGGTGGCGAAGAAGTCCGGACAGGAAATAAAAAAAGGATTTCGCCTCCTCACGACCACAAGCATACCTTGGGATATTTTCATGAAGGAGATAAGGCACACGTTACTCAAGCTATCGATGCTGCTATGGCAGCCAAATCGATGTGGACCAATGTTAGTTGGGAAAACCGCGCAACCATTTTTCTAAAAGCTGCTGAGTTGCTTGCAGGTCCGTATCGCTATCAAATAAATGCAGCGACAATGCTCGGGCAATCCAAAAATGCATACCAGGCCGAAATTGACAGTGCCTGTGAATTGATAGATTTTCTTCGGTTCAATGTGCATTTTATGACGCAGATTTACGCTGAGCAACCAGAATCTTCTCCCGGCGTGTGGAACAGAATGGAATATCGACCATTGGAGGGTTTTACTTTTGCATTAACTCCCTTTAATTTTACGGCTATCGCAGGGAACCTTCCGACATCCATGGCACTTATGGGTAATACGGTGGTGTGGAAACCTGCCCACACTCAGATTTTTTCCGCGTCGATTATCATGCAGGTGTTAAAGGAAGCGGGTTTGCCGGACGGAGTCATCAATTTAATTTATGCAGATGGACCAGCCGTTGGTGATATTATTTTTAATCACCGTGATTTTGCCGGCCTTCATTTTACAGGAAGTACTGGGGTTTTTCAGAGCATGTGGAAAACGATCGGACAAAATATTCAAACGTATAAATCCTATCCAAGAATTGTAGGCGAAACAGGTGGAAAGGATTTTATAGTCGTTCATAAAAGTGCAAACCCGAAAGAAGTTTCGACGGCGATGTCACGCGGGGCTTTCGAGTTTCAGGGGCAAAAGTGTTCTGCTGCATCACGCTGTTATATTCCTTCCAATTTATGGGAGGATGTAAAAAAATATCTTCTTGCAGATCTGCAAAGCTTCAAGATGGGCAGCCCGGAGGATTTTGGCAATTTTATCAATGCGGTTATCGATGAAAAATCATTTGACTCCATCAGTACATACGTTGAAAAAGCCCGGAAAGATCCGTTAAACGAAATCATTGCCGGAGGAAAGTACGATAAATCGAAGGGTTACTTTATTGAGCCCACCGTGATCGTGGCAAAAGATCCTATGGCCATAACGATGTGCGAAGAAATTTTTGGACCGGTGCTCACCGTTTATATTTATCATGAAGATAACTTTGAACAGACGCTTGAGTTAGTCGACAATACGTCACCCTATGCCCTTACAGGATCTATCCTTTCAAAGGATCGTTATGCAATCGAATTGGCTACGCAAAAACTCGCCAATGCTGCTGGTAATTTTTATATCAACGATAAGCCTACTGGGGCTGTTGTCGGTCAACAGCCTTTCGGCGGCGCACGAGGTTCCGGAACAAACGATAAGGCTGGTGCTAAAGTAAATCTCTTACGTTGGGTTTCATTCCGAACCATAAAGGAAACATTCGTTACGCCGATAGACTACAGGTATCCATTCTTGGAATCCTAAATTGGTACGCCGAGGAGATGCCACTAACTGTCGGAATCAGGATGGCCAGGATGTTGAGATTAACAGGATGGGGATAGTGATATCAATGTCGTTTAGTTAAGGCCGTCGGGCTGGATAATTTTTGGACCTTTCAGGAAAGGCTACAAGCCGCAAGCTGAAGGCTTCAAGTCGGGTGTGCAGGCATGGTAATTTCTGAAATGAACATCGATCGCGGCCCGCCGGGCGTGGAGACAGGGCTTTTGGAGTTAACGCACACTAACTAAACGACATTGTGATGTGTAGAATTGTTTTCCAGGAATAGATCGCTGCTGTAATGAAAAATTGAAAGACGAATTAAAGGATGAATTTACGAAGTACGCAGCCCGTACCTCGTAATTCGTTCCTCGTACTTTGAAACTCCTAAGCAATCGCCTGCCGATACCACTTCACTTTTCGTGAAAAATACATCAACAAGCTAACGATCAGGAATAAGCCGAGACTTCCTAACAGAAGAGAATAATCCTGTTGCAGAATAATGACAAAGATGAAAGTATAAAATATGACGAGTAACAAAGAGAAAAGTATAGCCAGTTTTTTTACTGGTAGAAAAGTTGTCGCGTAAAGGCTTACTAATATTACCGTTGCCATCGATGAAAAAAGATAGGCCAGGTCGTAGCCAACGTGTTCTGAAAAACTTAACAACAACGTATAATAAATGATCAATGCGGCGCCGATCAATATGTATTGAAAAGGATGGATCCGAATTTTTTGCGTGATTTCTACAAGAAACAACGCTACGAATGTTAGCAAGATAATTAACACACTGTATTTTGACGTACGCGTGCTCTTTTGGTATTGATCTACCGGTATCAGCAATTTTACACCGAAATCAGCTCCGCTGAGTTCTTCGTTATTTCCTGTCCATTGTTGCGAAAAGGGACGGTTGAAATGAAGCACTTTCCAGGAGGCTGAAAATCCCTGTTCGGATATTTCTCTGGTGCTGGGTAAAAATTCGCCGCCGAAACTTGGGTCAGACCACGGTCCCGAAAGATTGACCGACGTTGTCTTTCCTGCAGGAATAAAATCCAATCGTTGGCTACCTTTTAGATTGAGTTTGATACTGACACTTCCATTAAAATCCTCCTGCTTTTCCCAGCCAAGCTTCGTGGTAATGCCGGTGCTTGAAACTGTATTTCTTCTTTCCACGAGTTCATATCCTGGATCTGTTTCCTGAAGCTTCTTAGTGATGGATACGCCAATGTTATTGGAGGGTTCAGCGGTAAACGTTTTGTCGGCCACCATTAACGTGGGATTTACACTGATGCCACGAAGATCGGTGATGCCAAAAATCAGATAGGCTCCACTCCATTCAATTCGATCTTCCGGGATGGAAAGATTTTTAAAATCCGGTTTGCTAAACGTTGATTTAATCTGAAGCGCTGATTCATAAACGACAGCATCAAAAATGCCGCGGTGTAAAATTTCCGGATTTACAGTTCCTTTAATATCGAGTTGCTCGGGAAGGAAAAACGCTTTTTCGATGTGTTCTTTTATTTCTTTGCCCTCTTTTCCATGATCGATTATTTCCTGCTTTCGATAAGGAATGACCAACACAGGTCCGGAAATAGTTTGACTTCCCGACCATTTACTCGTGACCTCGTCAATTACCTGCCCCGCCCGTTGCTGACGTTCGACAATCATATCTTGAATCCAGCTGGAAGGAATCAGTAAGATGAGGATAAGAAAACCGATTGACATGAGCTTGATCATTATGGATTCTTGTATCCATTTGTTAAACCGTTCTAAAAGGTTGGCAGGTTGTGCTTGTGCTTCCATGGTAATTAAATGTTAAGGTTAATATTGATTGTTGTTTATTGGTTTGAGTTCTTCAATGAAAAGTGGCGTATTTTCGTAGGGTAATTTTGTTTTGTTGCCTTCTACTTTTGCGAGCACCGATTCAAGTAGAGGGAGCATGTTGTTTAGATTGCGTGTCTTGATGAGAAAATTCCAGAGGGGCTCAAATTTTTTCCAGCCTCCGCTGTATAGAAAATGTTTCATTATATGTTTAATGGAGTCATGTTTTACGCTAGATCGTATGATGTTACTCCACGTGTAGAACTCACGGTATGCCCAGTGATAACCTTCCTCCAATTCATCAGATGAAATAAGCTTTGTTTTATATACTACGTGCCGTGTATCGTATAGGTCCCAATTACTTGTTTGAATGCGTGCCTGTTTGAGCATATCAGCATAAAGCTGGGTTCCAGGATATGGTGTTAGAATATGATAGGTAGAAGTTGTAAGGGAATTTTCAATACCCCATGCTACTGTGCGCTTGAATACGTCTTTATCATCTTCATCAAGACCGAATACAAAACTGCCGTTGATCATGATACCCAGATCGTGAAGTCTTTTTACTGCCTTCTTATAATCTTTTTGTAGATTTTGTTTTTTGTTGCTTTGCTTGAGATTTTCAGAAGAGAAAGTTTCGAAGCCTACAAATAAACTCCTCAATCCTGCTTCAGCAGCTTTTTCAACGAGGTTTCCACGAAGAATTGAATCGATCGTAGCGGCCGATTGAAATACGCGATTCATCCCTTTCATTCCTTCGAACAAAGCGGTCGCAAATTTTACGTTGCCGAGAAGATGATCATCCAAAAAATAAAGGTGACGCCCCGGCAGCCTTTCGATCTCAGTTAGGGCGTCATCTACGACTTGCGTGTAAAATGATTTTCCACCCTGAAAGAAAGCATCTTTATAACAAAAGTTGCAGTGATGAGGACATCCTCGGGTCACTACAATGGAATTAGGTACCAGGTATAAATTTCTTTTAATCAAGTCTCGCCTAATAGGAGGAATACCTTCCAGTGTTCTGGTTGATGACGAGTATCTTTTCTTAGGCTTTTTAGTTTTAAAGTCTTTTAAAAACTGCGGAAACGTTTCTTCTCCTGGACCCAGGAAAATTGTGTCTGCATGTTTTTCGGCTTCATCGGGTAATGAGGTAACATGCAGGCCTCCAAGTATTACATAGGCTCCTCGCTTTCGATAATAATCAGCAAACGAGTAGGCGCGGTAAGCATTGGTAATATAAACCTGAATAATCACCAGGTGAGGTGTATCGTTTAGATTTATGTTTTCGACGTGCTGATCTTGTAATTCAATCTCGTCATCCGGATCTAAGTAAGCGGCCAACGTTGCCAAACCAAGAGGTGGGAATAAGGAATATTTAATGGGTCTCCACAACGGACTTTCCGCTTCGGTTAATGCTGGGAGAATCATTTTTACTTTCATTGTTTTATATTTTAAAAGTACTTTTAAATTCAAAGTACACGAATAAAAAAAATTATTTCACTTGTTTGATCACCGATTCCAGAGCATCTAAATGTTTTTTAAAAGCGTTTCTTCCGCGTTCTGTGATTTTATATTTTGTATTTGGTTTTCGGTCAATAAATGACTTGTACACTGAAATGTATTTTTCACGCTCGAGTCCTTTGATATGAGACGCGAGATTGCCATCGGTGACATTCAACAGCTCCTTCAGCGCATTGAATTCGAATCCATCATTGGCCATCAGTACAGACATAATTTGAAGGCGTACACGGTGTTCCAAAATCTTGTCTAAATTTTCGAAAGGGTTCTTCACTTGTCATATTTATTATACATGATCGCTCCATATATGATATGGAGCAAACCAAACCCGATAGTCCAGAAAATCAAACCATATCCCGGATAGAGGGCCGAAATGAGTCCAAGGGTTATTTCAGAAAAACCGAGATATCTTATTTCATCAAACATTGTTGAACTACCCTGAATAAGGGCGAGTCCATAAAAGATAAGGCTTGCAGGAGCTGCCAGTCCAAAATGTCCTGTATATAACATGATCAAAATAAAAATTCCTCCAGCACCTAACGGAATTGACAGATTCAACAATAAATTTCGGCTTGTAGTAGTCCAAAGTTTTAATCCATTCTTCTTCGCCTTTCTGTTGCTAAGCAGCACTCCTGTTGATACCGATGCCAGCAACACCAAGCCAGCAATTAAAAGGAGTTTAACCAAAATAGGTGAGGTCATAACCGACTCGATCCGATAACGAAAGGGAGACAGGGGATACTGGACAATAAAATAGGCAGCGATAGCACCCGTAAGGGCGTAAACTCCGGCAAGTACTCCCGATAATCCGCTTAATGAAATAAATTTGGCTGACCGCTCCATTATGTCTCGAATCGAGGCCAGGTCTTTTTCGTATTCCTTAACTTGTTTCATTAAAAGTACTTTGAATCACAAAGTTAATATACGACGGTATCTTTACAAGGTTTCCGTATAAAATTTAATCCTTCAATAATTTAGAAGAAAATCGCATCATCGTTGGAAATTTTAGGATCAAGTCCTTAATATTGCACTCCTTTTAAATTCCTCCTTAGCTCAGCTGGTTAGAGCATCTGACTGTTAATCAGA
>CAZAHL010000117.1:0-19576 GCA_964484845.1 uncultured Chryseolinea sp.
AAGGGTAGTAGCGGCCACCAATAAAGATTTAAAAAAAGAAATCGAAGAAAATAAATTCCGGGAAGACCTGTATCACCGGTTGAGTGTCATTGTTATCAAAGTGCCGCCGTTAAATGCCAGAAAGGATGACATTCCATTACTGGCCGATAAATTTTTGGAAGATATCGCAGAAGAATATGGCGCGCGTAAAAAAAATATTGATCCATTAGCGATCGAAGCATTGAAAGAATACAACTGGTCAGGCAATATCCGCGAACTGCGGAATGTTATAGAACGACTGGTAATCATGAGCGGCGCCGACATTACAGAACAGGATGTGAAGAAGTATCTATAGCATCGTGCCAGCGGCTAGCGTCAGAACAGAACGAACATCAAAGCAAAGCTCGTTGCAAATCCGAGCACTCCCCCGACCATAACCTCACGAGGCGTATGAACGTTGAGTTGAAGCCGGGCAGACATTACTACTCCTGCCAAAATAATCGCTGCTATAGTAGGATAAAATAGCGAACCATCTTCCGAAATTTTATTTAGGGGAAGCAGAATTCCAATCAATCCGCACATTCCCATCCCGTGTACGCTCACCTTGTAAAAAAAAGTAGCGATGGTGCCGACCAGGACAAGGGCATCAATAATAATTAAGAACTTCAGTAGATTATCATTTAACCCAATCCGCGTCCGCGTATAAAACAGGTAAGTAATTACCACGTAAAGAATCGATATAAAAGAAAAAGGAATAATTCGTTCCTGCCTTTCTTTCATTGCCATCGTTTTGATCGTCCCGAAGGTTTTAAAGATGCCTATGTTCAACACAGGAAAGAGGAACGTAACACAGAAGATCAGAAATAAAAAATTGAGGTGGCCATCTTCTTTTAAGGGATCCAACGCAACTGGAAATACAAATGATAGTAACCCAAAAAGATAGGTAGCAAGGAATAGCGGATGAAAAATAAGGGAAAGAATTCGAGCTAATAGTGTCACGCTTACATCTCCTTTCTCAACCTGGCAACAGGGATGTTAAGTTGCTCGCGATACTTTGCAACAGTTCGCCGGGCAATATTATAACCTTTATCATTCAGGATCTTCTCCAGTTTATCGTCTGAGAATGGTTTGTCTTTGTCTTCGCTTTCGATTATATCTTTGATAATCTGTTTCACTTCCCTGCTACTGACCTCTTCACCGGAATCAGTGGCAATACCTTCGGAGAAGAAATATTTAAGAGGATAAATTCCAAAATCAGTTTGAATCGCTTTGCTGCTGGCTACTCTTGACACCGTGGAAATATCCATGCTGATCATCGAAGCAATATCTTTCAGGATCATGGGCTTTAATTTCGTTTCATCACCTTCCAGAAAAAAGTCATACTGAAAGTCGATGATGGCCTTCATAGTTCTTAATAACGTATGCTGGCGTTGCTTGATAGCATCAATAAACCATTTGGCCGCATCGAGTTTTTGCTTCACGAAGGTGACGGCTTCTTTTAATTTTTTGTCTTTTTTATTGCTCTTATCATACGCTTTAAACATATCCGTATACGAACGGCTTATGCGCAGTTCTGGTGCGTTACGACTGTTAAGGACCAACTCCAACTTGCCATTGTTGTTGGTCAGAATATAGTCAGGGATAATGTATTGATTCTTGGTAGCATTTTGTGTGCTACCTCCTCCCGGTTTAGGATTCAATTTTATAATGACTTCCATGGCGTCACGTACAAAATTTTCATCTTCCGTATCGAGCTTCTTTTGTATTTTCTGATAATGTTTCTTCGTGAACTCCTCAAAACATTCGGAGATAATTTTTTTGGCGACGGCAACATCAATGTCATGGCCATTATCCATTCGATCAAGCTGAAGGAGCAAACATTCCTGTAATGTCCGTGCCGCAATTCCGGGAGGATCGAAGGTCTGAATTCTTTTAAGCACAGCTTCTACTTCTTCAGCTGTTGTTTCAATCCCTTGAGAAAATGCCATATCATTCACAATGGCTTCTAAATCCCTCCTGATATATCCATCGCTTTCGATGCTTCCGACAAGTTGCTTTCCGATAGAATATTCTCTTTCATTAAGTCCTAAAAAATCCAGTTGGTTCATCAACTGCTCATGCAATGAAGAGGACATGGGAATCGGCATTTCACGATTATCCTCATCCTCATCTCCATCCCCCTGCATCTTATAGCCACTGTAGTCGTCATCCGCGAGATAATCTTTGATGTCAACATCTTCTTCCCCACTCGTAGCTTCTGGAGTTTCCTCAGCCTCGTTTTCATTGCTCGATTCTTCGGGCTTTTCTTGCTCCTCACCCTCTTCCAGCGCTGGATTTATTTCAAGTTCTTCTTCAATTCGACCCTCAAGCTCAGCGGTAGGAACCTGCAGCAGTTTAATAAACTGAATCTGCTGCGGAGATAACTTCTGTTGTAGTGATTGGTTTAAACCAAGCTTTTGCATGTATAAAGATCTTTATTAATCAATTTAAGTATGGCAAAGTTAAAAAAATAGTCCACAGTGTATGACCAATTGACGTTTGCATTAGTTATTCACCTATTCAGCTCTTTATACCTGCCTAAGAAACCACTAACTACGGATGAAGTTATGAAAATCTCTAAGTTTTTTCGTTTTTTGCGAACCCTTCTCGGTAGGATAAAATAATAGAAGGTTAACTTTTTTACGGAAATGAAACGAACTAAAATCAAAGAATTACTGACAACTTCTCCTTCAAATCAACTGGTAAAAGTGAGTGGCTGGGTCAGGACGTTCCGCAACAATCAATTTGTTTCTATAAACGATGGCTCCACGATTCAAAATCTACAAGCTGTTGTTGAATTGAATAGTCTTGATGAGGCAATGATAAAGCGCTTAACGCCGGGTGCATGTCTTTCGGTGGTTGGCGAATTGATCGTTTCGTTAGGCAAAGGGCAGACGGTAGAAGTAAAAGTAAAGGAGCTCGAAATTCTGGGGGACTGTGATCCGGAAAAATATCCGTTACAATTAAAAAACCGGCCTAGTCTTGAATACTTGCGCGAGATCGCCCACCTTCGCTCGCGCACAAACACGTTTAGCGCCGTCATGAGAGTACGCCATGCCATGGCTTTTGCCGTTCACAATTTTTTCAACGACCGTGGCTTCTTTTATATACATACCCCTGTTGTTACCGGCTCTGATGCAGAAGGCGCAGGTGCCATGTTCCGGGTTACAACATTAGATGCAAACAATCCACCCAGGGATGAGCACGGCCATGTAAACTTTAAAGAAGATTTTTTCGGACGTGAAACTAATCTTACGGTATCCGGGCAATTAGAAGGAGAGACGTACGCGCTAGCACTCAGCGACATTTACAC
This sequence comes from uncultured Chryseolinea sp., assembly GCA_964484845.1. Classification (GTDB taxonomy): domain Bacteria; phylum Bacteroidota; class Bacteroidia; order Cytophagales; family Cyclobacteriaceae; genus Chryseolinea. Next base: position 3,332 of record CAZAHL010000117.1, read on the forward strand.
CTTCGGACCTACTTTTCGTGCAGAAAATTCGAATACAACACGCCACCTGGCGGAATTCTGGATGATTGAACCGGAGATGGCGTTCTACGACATCTATGACAACATGCAACTAGCCCAGGATTTTTTACAGTACCTGGTCCGTTATGCATTGAAGAATTGCAGCGAAGATCTGGAGTTTCTCAGTAAACGGGTTCAGGAAGAAGAGCAAAGCAAACCCCAAGACCAACGCAGTGAATTAAGTCTGATCGACCGTTTGAAATTCGTCTCTGAAAATGAATTCCAACGTCTCTCGTATACAGAGGCAATTGATATTTTGAAAAACTCAAACCCCAATAAGAAAAAGAAATTCCACTATCTGATAGAAGGATGGGGCGTAGACTTGCAATCGGAACATGAAAGATTTTTAGTTGAGAAACATTTTAAGAAGCCCGTCATCCTCTACAATTATCCGGCTGAAATAAAGGCGTTTTATATGAGGCAAAACGAAGATGGCAAAACGGTGGCTGCCATGGATGTTCTTTTTCCCGGCATTGGAGAAATTATCGGAGGTTCCCAACGCGAAGAACGATACGATCGGATTTTAAAACGAATCCAGGAATTGAAGCTTCCTGAAAAAGAGTTGTGGTGGTATCTTGAATTACGAAAATTTGGATCTGCCCCTCACAGTGGTTTCGGATTAGGATTTGAACGCCTGATCCAATTTGTTACCGGTATGACCAATATCCGGGACGTGATTCCGTTTCCTCGCTTTCCGGGGAGTGCTGAGTTTTAGTTTCGAGTTTAGAGTTTAGAGTTTAGAGTTATGGACCGATCGTGTGCAAGGCAGCCGAAATTTTTGCAAGGGGCGCCACAGTAAAGCATTGGAAAGCTTGACCTCAGCTTCGAGCCTCACGCGATGAGCCTAACACTCGAAACTCTCAACTCTAAACTCGAAACTTGGCTCTGCGCTATTTCTGCCTGAAGGCCAGCAACGGTATGTTGCTGTGAAAAGCCATCTTTTGAGTAATGCTTCGGTTGAATAATTTTTCGTAGAAGCTAAGATCGTGTGTAAACATGGCAAGTAAATCTGCTTTTGAAACTTTCACGTAATGTTCGATAGCTTCATCGATATTTTTGTTTACCATCACCTTGACAACAACATTCTCCATACCGGACTTTTGAACAATAGCATCTAGTATTTTCTCAAGCGCTGATACTTCTTTTAATGATGAGGTTACATGTACGAGGTGTACGGTGGACTTAAATTTCTCCAAATAAGGAATTAGTATTTTTAGTTCGCTATGTATATGTTTTAAATCGGTCGCGTATACTACATTATTGAAATTTTTAAAATCACCTAATTCAGGAACTGCTAAAACCGGTATATGGCTGATCTCTATCACCGATGCAGTGTTACTTCCCAGAATATATTTTCGTAAGCCACTCGCTCCTCTCGTTCCCATCACGATTAATCCCGTGTGAAGTTTTTTAGCCTCCCTCTTCACAGTATCATTAAAAGAGGAGCCTTTAACAACTTTTACTTTTATAGCCTGACCGGTTTTGAGTTGTTTGGATACATCATTTACAAACGTTTCCAAATCCTCTTTCGCGATATTAGCCAATTCCTTTTCTAAGGATTTTAATTGAAGTCTCATAGTGGCCCGGGTAGGCTGACTAATCGTTATGACGTGAAGTAATGTGATATTTCCCTCAAGTTTATTAGCAATTTTAATGGCGTATTGCACAGCAATTTTAGAAAGGTCAGATAAATCAGTCGGTATCAGAATATTAAGCATATATGTTTTTTGAATTGTTGGACTAAAATAAGGTTCTTTGGCGGTAGTACAATTGAATTTTCATAACAAATGGAACATACCTTCGGTAGCGATAACTATTCTGGCGTTCATCCCGATATAATGGAGGCGTTACAACGCGCCAATCGTGGACATGATGCGTCATACGGCTCGGATGAAGTGACTGAAAGAGCAATTCAAAAATTTAAAGAATATTTTGGTGGTGACATCGAGGTCTTTTTCGTCTATAATGGAACGGGTGCAAACGTGTTAGGATTGAGTGCCCTCACACATTCTTTTAATGCTATCATCTGTTCTGAACTCGCCCACCTTTATGTCGATGAATCGACGGCCACGGAAAAATTTACGGGATGCCGCCAAGCAACAGTACCTACAAAAAATGGTAAAATTTATCTGGAGCAAATTGAAGAGAGGATACAGCGTTTGGGTGATCAGCATCATCCACAGGCAAAAGTGATCTCTATCTCGCAATCCACAGAATACGGGACGGTTTATTCGGCAAACGAGATTGCGGATATAGCAACGTTGGCTAAAAAATATAACTTGTATTTACACATGGACGGATCGCGTATTTCGAACGCAGCAGTTAGTTTGCAGAAAGATTTCAAAGAATTTACGCGCGATGCAGGCGTTGACGTGCTGTCTTTTGGCGGTACAAAAAATGGAATGATGTTCGGGGAAGCGGTAATTTTCTTTAAAGCAGAGTTGGCCGAGAACTTTAAATTTATTCGGAAACAAGGCATGCAATTGCATTCGAAAATGCGATTCATCAGCGCCCAATTCGAAGCTTTGCTGAGCAACGATCTCTGGAAAAAAAATGCATCGCATGCGAATGCCATGGCAAAACTCCTGGCCATTGAATTAACTAAATCTACAACTATTAAAATTAATCAGTCGGTAGATGCAAACGCAGTCTTTGCGTCCATGCCTTCGCATATAATTCCCCTGTTACAAAAGGAGCAGTTTTTTTATGTATGGACTGAAAAAACTTCGGAAGCCAGACTGATGTGTTCCTTCGATACACAAGAGAAAAACATTAAAAAATTTATTGAAAAAGTGAGGGAATTGGAAAAGGCAATCTAGCGTTTTAAAAACTTGTAGATTCCTTTGAATTTGGACTGACTATCATTTAGCGCGAGAAGATAATATCCTGCATCAAGGTCTTTTACTTTTATACGCAGCGTGTGTTCGTCCACTACATCCGTTTCGATGTGTATTTCATTTCCAATGATGTTGTGCAAGGTTACACTTACGCTATTCACCTTGACATGCTCCAGTCGTACGTTAACGAAATCAATGGCAGGATTCGGGAAGAGTTGAACTGACTTAGAAAGTTCCTGGCGCTCCGGTTGAACAAAATCAATGTCAGATTGAGCCCTTACACCGAGGGAACTTATCAAAATAGCAAGGATAACAGTAAAGTAAATAGGGCGCATAGTCAATTTTATAATACTACATACGACAACTTTCGCACCAAAGTTTTCGAAAAATGAAATTAAACTTTGTTTCCCTTAGATGCAACAAATCGGCAAAAGGTTTAAACGATTTGCATATTTAAATAAATTATCCCTTTTCGGCTCTTTTAAAAGCTTCCGGGAGGAATTCGATGAGGTTTGACGCTGTTAAACTGTTCATGCCTTTGTCAAATGCTGCCAGATCGCCGGACAAACCGTGCAGAAACACCCCTATTTGGGCGGCATGGAGGGAAGTATATTTTTGAGCCAGCAATCCAGTTAGGATACCCGTCAGAACATCTCCACAACCTCCCTTCGCCATTCCTGGATTACCTGTCGAGTTAAAGAATACTTTGCCATCGGGTGAGGCAATGCTGGTATAGGCCCCTTTTAAAACGATTACTGACTTAAGTTCCTGTGCCAGCCTGCGCTGTTTCTCCAAGCGTTCAAAATCGTTTGACCATTTTCCCACCAACCGTTCAAATTCTTTTGGATGGGGAGTAAGGATACTTCCAGGGGGAACAAGTGGTAAAAGTTCACGGTTGGAAGCCAGCATATTCAATGCATCAGCATCGATGACCATGGGCGTTTTGGTCTTTTGAAAGATCTCCTTGTATGCTTTTAAAGTTTCCTTTCTTTGCCCGAGGCCTGGACCAATGCCGATGGTTGTATAATTTTCTAAATCCGGAAACATGCTGACATATTCATCCTGCTCATCGATGCTTACCATCGCTTCGGGGATCGATGTTTGCAGTATGACATACCCGCACTTGGGCGTATGAAGAGTTAATAACCCCGGCCCGGATCGCAATGCCGCGTTGGCAGCCAACACACAAGCACCAATCTTACCATAACTTCCTGCAATCAGTAAGGCGTGTCCATACAATCCCTTGTGGTCAAATTTGGACCTAATGCGTAAAATTTTATACACGTCCTTCTGGGTGAGAAAACAATAATCGGTTTCAACTTGACGGATAAAATCTTTATGTAGCCCGATATCAAGAAGAGCCCAATGCCCCACGAAACCGTAACTTTGAGGAAGGAGAAATGCCAGTTTGGGAAGCTGAAATGAGAGCGTATGGTCGGCTTTTAAAATTGCCCCGCCAGAGGGCTTATCTGCCATCAATCCCGAGGGAATATCAATAGCAATCCGAATTGCCTCCGATTGATTCATGGTGTTGATCACATCAGAATAAATTCCTTCCGCCGGCCGCGACAGACCTGATCCGAAAATGGCATCCAATAAAATATCTGATCCGGTGAACCATCCGGGCTCGACTTTGTCGGAGATATAGATCGGTTCAAGTTTATCTTTGAGGCGATCCAGATTAATCTTAAAATCGGCAGATTCTGCGACGGCTCCTTTCACGATCCACACCTTTACCGTATACCCAACATCTTTCAGCAAACGGGCAACACCCAAGCCATCGCCTCCATTATTGCCTGTCCCACAAACTACTCCCACTTTTTTAGAAGGATCAAATCGTTCCGTAATCCAGGTTAACAAGGCGTGGCAAGCACTCTCCATTAAATCAATGGACTCGATAGGCCGATACTGGATCGTATAAGCATCCAGTTCCTTGGTTTGGTGTGGTGTTAGAATTTTAAGCATGTTAAAAACATCATCGGTCAACCTCCCCCATCACCACATCAATTGATCCAATGATAGCGATAAGGTCAGCGATTAAGACTCCTTTGGCTAACTCCTGTAGAACAGAAAGGTTTACAAAGCTACACGACCGGCACTTACACCGGAATGGAATGTCACTTTTTCCATCAGCACGAAAGAAAAAGCCTAATTCACCTTTTGGTATTTCTGCCCGCACATATAAATCCTGTGCTTTTGGTCTTATTTTTTTTGGCACCAAAGCCTGGGGATCAAAATCCCGGGTTCGCTGGTGTTCTTTTGTAAGTTTATCCAAACATTGATCCACGATCTTTAAGGATTCGTAAATTTCTTCTACCCGCACATGCGTGCGATCCCAACAATCGCCAACCTTCCCCATCTTTCCCGTACCAATAGGAATACCAAAATCCAATTCCGGATAAACAGAATAACCATCTACTTTTCGCAAATCAAGCCGCAACCCTGACCCCCGTAGCATCGGACCAGTAACCCCACAGTTGATCGCAAGATCCAACGGCAACACACCGACATTGGCAGTCCGGTCGATAAATATTTTGTTCTCAATCAGAACGGTTTCAAGTTCCCTGATCTTCGGTTTGATGTACCGGACAAATTCGCGGCAACGTTCCTCGAACCCCACGGGAAGGTCATAGAACAATCCGCCGATCCAAATATAATTGTATAACAATCGTGCACCTGAAGCCCATTCGAGTAATCGGAGAATATGCTCCCGATCGCGCATCAACCAAAAGAAGGGGGAAAAGGCACCGATATCCATTCCGTACGTTCCAATTGCAATAAAGTGAGAAGCAATCCTGTTCAGTTCCGCTACCAGAACACGAACATACTCAACGCGTTTCGGAATTTGGTTCTCAATTCCAAGCATGCGTTCGACACCCATAGCATAGGCATGCTCGCAATTCATCGACGCCACATAATCAAGGCGGTCCACAAACGGTATTACCTGGTTATAGGGTAAATTTTCCGCATGTTTTTCAAAGCAACGGTGGAGGTATCCAATGTGGGGCACAACTTCCTTTACAATTTCTCCGTCCATTAAAACTTCCAATCGTAAAACGCCATGAGTAGAAGGATGCTGGGGTCCCAAATTGATGATCATTTCCTCCGTGCGAAGGCTCCCTTCCTTGAACTTATTGGGTTCAGACAGAAGTAAATTCTGAGCGTCGGATTTGTATTGGATGCGATCGGTCGGCATTGATCTTTAGAAAACTAATATTCTATTTTAATATTACGGTAATATTCCTGGTGCCTGTAATCTTTGAGCAACGGATGACCTTCCCAATCTGCTGGCATTAAAATTCTCCGTAAATCGGGATGGTTTTTGAAAAAGATCCCATACATGTCAAAAATTTCGCGTTCATGCCAGTTCGCGGTCTTCCATATATGACTGATAGAATCAATTTCTGGTTTTTCCCTTGATACCGTTACTTTAATCATCAGATGCTGATTGAACGGGATCGAAAATAAATTATACGCGACTTCGAGCGTTGCCAACTGGGGTCCGTTATCAATTCCTGTAACACACGAAAGCATGTCAAAATAAGTTGTTGGATTTCGGAACAACGTGTCCATGATGACAACCAAATCCTCCTTAGAAATTTTAAGAGCTTTAGGAAAGGTTGTTTCGTCCACCAGCAACTCCTGCTGACATAAAGGTCTGAGAAGAGTTACGATCGAATCAAGCATGTACGTCCGTGTTTTGTTTTTGCAATAGATTCTCAATGGCTTTTGGCGCCATTAGGGTTTCATTTCTTATTTTTTCCTGAAGTTTTAAAAAGCCGCCGATAAGGGCTTCCGGTCTCGGCGGACATCCTGGCACATAAATATCCACCGGAATAATACGATCAACTCCTTTTACAACGTGGTAACCATGCTGCCAATAGGGCCCTCCACAATTGGAGCAAGAACCCATCGAGATTACATAACGAGGTTCGGCCATTTGTTCATATAAACGCTTGATCCGGTCGGCCATCTTAAACGTTACAGTGCCCGCCACGATCATGACGTCTGCCTGACGCGGACTGGAGCGTGGAGCCATTCCGAAACGGTCCATGTCGTATACCGTTGTTCCTGTGCTCATAAATTCTATGGCACAGCAAGCCAAACCGAAGGTCATGGGAAACATGGAAGAAAGTCTTGCCCAGTTTAGCAAGTCATCGAGGCGCGTCACGATTACACCACCCTGTTCAAAACGTTGGTCGAGTAAACCCATTATGCTTTATTGAGATCAGGGTGTTTCATACTTTCGATTAATAGCATCATAATGTTCCTTTGGTACCGGAGAATTAAATTCTGTGGGTTTGGGATCGGGTTTAATCCAATCGAGATGACCATTTATCCACGCGTACGCTAACCCGAGGGCAAGTACCAAGATAAACACGACCATTTCAATCAGGGAGAACCAACCCCATAATCCATTTGTCTGTTGGATTAACTCTTCGTTAGCAAAAATAGTCGACCAGGGAAAAAGGAAAACAATTTCCACTTCAAATAATAAAAAGATCAAGGCTATGATGTAAAACCGAATATTGAATTGTGCCCAGGCAGAACCAACAGGCTCTTCTCCACTTTCATAGGTAGAAAGTTTCTCAACGTTTGGCCGATGAGGCCTGATGATTTTCGAAATGAACAGGGTTACAAGAATAAAAAGAATTCCTCCAATAATAAATAAGAGCACTTCTCCAAAGTCAGACAAATAACGTTGCTGGTCCATTGGGCGAAGATAGTAAACAGTTTAGAGTTTCGAGTTTGTGCGGCCGAAAAGACCTGCCATCGATAATCGAGCCGACTCGAAACTCTAAACTCGAGACTCTAAACTGCCGTTAAAATGATTCCCATCACGGTCAACGCTACTACGCCATACCCAGCGTAAATCAGTAAGTGCGGCCGAAAAAGACCCGCCATCGAGAATCGAGCGAACTCGAAACTCTAAACTCGAGACTCGAAACTGTCCTATTTCCAAGCTGCTAAAATAACTCCCATCACTGTCAACGCTACCACGCTGTACCCCGCGTTGATCAGGAATAAAGTAAACGATCTGCGTTCGAATAAATAATGTGTACCAACGAAAGTCGCTACCCATCCTACGCCTGCGAGAAATCCCCACATGGCTCCCATAGCGGGCTTGTTTTCAGGGCCCATAAACATCGCCAAATTGACTGCTGATATTAAGGCAAGAAAAAAAGCAAGGCCAAAGATCTTAATCATGTTACTGTTTTTCATTCCTTCTTCGGTAAAGCCATTTTCACGCATCCAGACTTTACCAAAAACAGCGGGTGAATACCATAATCCGCCGATTAAAAATGTTGACATGGCAGCTGCTACTATTGCCAGGTAGTTAAGTTGAATATCCATGGTTTTTAGATTTAGTGATATTGTCAAGGTTAGATAATGTGTTGCATTGAACTTCAACCTAAAATGCGAACTTTAAGCATTAGAAAAACAACTACCTGACCGAACCGGCGGAATTTCGTGCTCAACCACCATGTCTGAGTTAATAAACCATAAGGATCACGAGGTAAAATTAAATGATAACCTAATGCGGTTAATCGGGATTCCTGTTTTTGGGATCGCTATACCCAACCTGACTGGCTTATTTGGGGATCTGACATTTTCTGATGCACTATATTGGCTCGGTTATCTTTATTTCATTGCCCTGGCTGCGATGATATGGCAAGGCAACCGGTATCTGCTTTTTCGCACACGGAGTCGGTTTACATGGTTTGATCGACCCATTGAAAAATTGATCTTGCTTTTTGTCAATAACATTTTTTATACGTCTCCCTTAACCATTGCCTGGCTATGCCTTTGGTACCAATTGGCCGGATTTGCCTTTATTAAATGGGATACGATCTTAGTTGTAACGCTGGTAAATGTCATTTGTGTGCTTTTCGTTACTCACGTTTATGAAACTGTCTTTATGATGAAGGAGCAACAAGGGGAGCAATTAAAAAATGCTGAGCTTTCACGTGCAAAGGCCGAAGCTGAACTTTCAGCCTTGAAAAATCAGATAGACCCTCACTTTATGTTCAATTCCCTCAATACGCTTTCCTATCTCATTACCCATGATGCAGAGAAGGCTTTTATGTTCACTGAAAATCTCGCGGAAGTTTACCGTTATATTCTAAGTCAAAAAGAGCAGAGCTTGGTCTTGTTGGAGGATGAATTGGAATTCACGAGAAAATACACCGACCTGCTGCACCTTCGTTTTGGAAAAGCATTGAATATTCAAAAACACTTTAATGGTACGACGGAAAAAGATTTCCTAATCCCGCCTACTTCTGTATTTGTAGCCTTTGAAAATGCCGTGAAGCACAATGAAATCAGCGAGCAAGCACCGTTGCAGATCGATGTCGATGTACGCGACGGGAATTTATACATTGTCAATAGCATTCAGGAAAAAAGGACCCTTCAACACTCTTCCAGGATTGGACTAAAAAATCTCGATGACCGTTTTAAAATTATTACTGGTAAGGGAATATTGGCAGCACGGGAAGCAGATAAGTTTGTCGTTACATTCCCATTGACCTCCATCTATCCCTGAAGGTATGAACGTCGTGATCATTGAAGATGAACTTCCAGCTAGGGCTAAGCTTGAAGACATGCTTATGAAACTTCAACCAAACACCACGATCCTGGCAACTTTAGGAAGTGTGAAAGAAAGTCTCATATGGCTTGGAAATAACAACCCACCGGATATCGCTTTTGTCGATATCCAGCTATCGGACGATCATTCCTTTGAAATCTTTCGTCAACACCCCATTAAATTTCCAGTGATCTTTACAACAGCCTACGACAAGTATCTATTGGTGAGTTTTGAGTTCAACTCTATTGATTATTTACTCAAACCGATTACCGAAGAAAAGCTGAAGAGATCGCTGGACAAGATTAAAAATTTACAAAAGCATTTTTTACAAGGAAACATCTCAAACCTTATTCATCCGCAAAAGGCAGCAGTAAAAAACCGAATTATTGGCAAAAAAGGGACCGAGTTTATTGCCATGGAATTAAACGAGGTTGCCTATTTTTTTACAGAACATAAAATTGTATTCGTCCGTGACTTTTCAGGAAGGCAATTAATACTCGATAAAAACCTAGCCGACATTGAAGCAATCCTTGATAAGGATAAATTCTTTCGGATTAACCGTAAATTTATAGTTCAACTCAGGGCTATTGATCGTTTTAAACCGGATAATGGTAAAATAAGAATTTTCCTGACGCCCGAAATGAAAGAAGAGATTCATGTGAGTAAAGAAACAGCGCCGGAGTTTAGAGCGTGGATTGAAGAACAATGAGCAATGAGCAATGAGTAATGGGCAATAGGCGCAGACGTATCCGATTGATTAGTTTGATTGATATCAACCGGAACGTTTTGCTTTGTAGCCTTCTTTTTGAAGCAGTTGTAGAATTTTATCGCGATGATCGCCTTGGATAAGGACTTCTCCATCTTTTACGGAGCCACCGACACCGCATTTTGATTTCAGCATTTTACCAAGTTTCTCAAGGTCTTCCGGGGAGCCCACAAACCCTGTCACCAGCGTTACTTGTTTGCCCGCTCGCATACTTTTGTCCAACAGGATTTTTAGATTTTGTTGGTTCGGCGGTAGTGTCGCCGGATTTTCAGATTGCGAATAGGTGAATTGAAAATCCGAACTGGTAGAATATACGACGCCATCTCTTTTTTTCCAGTCGTTCGATTTTGCCATGGCATTACAAAAGTAAAAGTATAAAAACTGTAAAAATTAAAATTACAAAACTTGTGACACTTAAGTTAAATCCGTACTCGATGTTCTTCCGGTAAAAAACTCCCAGGCCGGAAAAAAGAAGCAAAGCTACCGGCGCAAAAATAAAGTTTCCGTAAATAGATTTTTTCAGTTTTACCGTTAAATCATCAGACGTTACTCTTCTTGGCACATCAAACAATAACGTGCTGCGCACTTCAACGAGATTGCCTGTTTTAAAGTGTTCAGAAAATTCATACGTCAAATCAATGGTATGTCCCCGGCTCGTGGTAATAACCCACCAGGATGTTGCATAGTTGCGTGACTGGGTTCTACGCACATTGGTTTCTACAATTTCTTCATAACTAACGTGAGAAGGCAGTAGGTAATCGATAGTTATCAGGACTGAAAATGCGAAGCAAAATTTTGTAACCAGAATCGCCCAGGGCATATACTCTGTCATAAGATCATACAACCGCTCGCGATCGCTCTTACGATAAACTTTTGGTCTTGATGGCCGGTAGGCTGGATCGCGATGAAGGGGACCAGCCTGCTCCTCAGGTGAAACGTTAACAAAGGCAGATTGAAGCTTTAAATCATACGAAATTTTCTTGGATGGGTCCCCTAAAACATCGTACGCTTCATTAATGCTTTTAAAAATATTTTCTGCTTCAGGATCGGGATTCTTATCGGGATGATACATCACTGCCAGCCGCCTGTACGCACGCTTTATTTCATCATGGGTGGCAGAATATTTTACTCCTAATAATTGATAATAATTCATTGTTAAAAATAAAAAATAAAAAGCCCAGCTTGTACCGGGCTTTAATTTTATAGAGGATGCATAATACGTTATTATCGTTCCTTTTCTTTTAGGGAAAAGTCTATCGTTTTGAAAATTACTTTCTGCGTTGGGTTACAAAAGTAAGAACAGGTCGTTTGGAATGACTCACCACATCTTCAGCGATGCTGCCTGCCAAAACATGTGCAAAGCCGGTTCGCCAGTGAGTCGCCATTGCTATCAGATCCGCATCGATGCTGTCAGCAAAGTAAATAATGCCTTCTTCTTCACTTACGTCGTTAAACACGTTGATTGTGAAATTCTTCAACTGCAATTTTTTCGCAAAATCCTGCATGTATTTCTTAACCACAACATCCCGTTGAAAGTTGCCTGGAGTATTGATGCGGACAAGGTGGATCGTGCCATCATAAAGCTTTTGAGTAGTCCTCACAATCCTGGAAAATAATTCTTCATCTTTGTCCATCGAGGTCGCATATACAATATTTTTGAAATCTTTGCTTGCCGGTTTATTGTGCATGGTGAGAACGGGGCAATGGGATTTCCGAACAACTTTTTCTGTATTCGAACCGATAATCATCTGCTCTAAATCCGAACGACCGGCTGTCCCCATCACTACCAGGTCGAACTTTCGTTCGGTTATGATGGTGTTCATTCCATGATAAGGCGATCCAATACGAAGTTCCTGTTTCACCTTAACGCCATCAAATCTTGAATCATCGATTAGTTTAGCCATTTGTTTCTTAGCCTTTTCAATGAGCTTCATGGTGAATAGTTTTTCCTCCCAATTACCTTCCGTTGAAACCTGGCCTCCAACGTTAAGTGAATTCCCAACGGCTTCTTCAACGACGTGCAATAGGGTAAGTTCAGCATTTGCCTTTCTTGCGATGTCGGTAGCTACTTCCGTTGCAATCATAGCGGGCTTTGAAAAATCGGTTGGTACAAGAATTTTTTTCATGATTAGAGATCGGTTTAATATCAAAAAGGTATCATTACGACTAAAATTAAAACAAATCCCCCACAATCAATAACGAAGTGCTGTTTAGGAGTACCAAGAACCGTCAGAGTAGGTAAAGTGTATTTCCATCGAGATCGACGTGTACGGTGAGCATTCAAAATTCCTTTCGCGCTGCTAAGCCAGGGCTTCTTCGACTTCCTCCTCTGCCTCGATAGGCGCAGAAGAAACCTTCTTTTTACGAAGGCGGTTGATCCAAAGAATGGTCCCTGTAATGGGAAAGGTAACGCCGGCAATACACGCTAAGAAGGCTATAATTCGTCCGGGTAAACCTCCAATAGAACCAACATGTATGGGATAGAACAAGGACCGGACCCGTTGGCCAAGATTTCGGTCAGCGTACAAGGCCTGACCTATAAAAATTGCCGGAGTACTGATCGAAGAATAATTGATCGGAAGCTTTTTCGTGCACTGCATTTTCCGTCATGAGGGTAACGGCATAGGCACTCGCGGAATCTCGCGGAGCATTGACAGTATAATGCAGTGCTTTCGGCATCTTTAATCTTGCCGCCTCATAAATCTCATCATAAGAAACGGGGATGCCCTCTAACGAGACGGTTGAGCCAGGTGGTTCTGGTCGTTTGTTTTCTGTACCCGTTATCCAATAAATGCCATCGTTAAACCACTTAAAAGACCAGGCAAGGCCCGTGAAAGCGAACGTGAAAAGAAAGATGGCCATATAAAATCCCAATACAATATGGAAGTCGTGGTTGAAACGTTTCCACCCACCAGACCATTTTAGTTTGAGTCGCTGTTTTAAAATGTTTTTGTTTTTAGGCCACCACAGTATGATGCCCGTAATGAGTATGAAAAGAAAAACAGAGGTAGAGATACCTGTAATTAATTTACCTGTATCGCCAATCAACAACCAGCGATGGAGAGAGAACATTGTAAAGAAAAAGGAACTGCGATGATTATATTGACTGATAAGCTCCCCTGTATAAGGATTCAAGAAGGCTAATACGGTTGATGCACGACCTTCAGGCGCTTTTTTTGAATCCGCCCCATTCGATAATTTTTTATCCCCTCCTTTTTTATCCTCTACTTTCCTTTTTTTCGGCTCATCCTTTTCGGGAAGTGAATAATTCAGCTCATAGGATCGTGTTGGATCATCGTATATTTTAACCGAAACCACCGAAGCTCCTGGCACTTTCTGTTGCAGCGTTTGGATAGTTTGCTCAATGGAAACAGGATTCTTTCCAACTTGTACGGTATACCGCTCCGGGTAAATAAACATTTGCATTTCCTTCTCAAACACCAGCGTGGCACCAGTAAAGCAAATCGTGGCAATGACAAGTCCTGCTGCTAGTCCTAAGTAAAGATGAATGTCTCTAAAAAATATCTTCATTATAAATTAGTCTTCTTCCTCACGCTACCACTTGTAGGCTACTGTTGCCGAAAGCTGCCGGGGAGCAATCGGGTTTACGCTATTATCGTCATGGATATTATAACTTAACTCGTTTAATAAGTTGGATACTTTTATGCGTACTGAAATATTATCCTTTGAATATCCAGCGGACGCATCAAATTGGAAGTAATTGGGTACGGTCATTAACTTATACTTGTCATTTGGAACCGTACTCCTGGTGGAGCGACCTGCCACACGTTCTCCTATATATTGGGTAGTAAATCCTACATTAAAACCCTGCAGACTTTTATGCTGAAAATCATAATACAAACTCAGATTGGCAGTATGCATGGGGTTGTAACGCAACCTGCTGTTGAGCGTATAAATATTACTCTCTGTGTACCTAGTATCATTGTAGCTGTAGCCCCCAAGAAGCGTCGCGCCGTGATAGGATTTGCTCATAATGTCGACCTCGATACCCTTGCTGGTTACTTCCCCTGCTAGTTCTCTGGCATTTGGAAGGCTTTGAACAAAATCCGGGCTTGATGGATCTATCGTTTGGGGCAGATTACTATTTACAATTTGATAAACAGTAATATTTGTAGAGAGTAATCCCTTCAATAATTCATTTTTAACACCCACTTCAATCTGATCTATATAAGAGGGGGCCAATGGTTTTTCATTTTTATCGATACCTGTATTGGTATCAAATGAATTGGCGTAACTGGCAAAGATCGAGGTAGATTTAAGGGGTTGGTAAACAAGCCCAAAACGTGGCGTAAACGCGTGCTCATGAGAGTTGGAACTTTTAGAATCGACATACGTATAACGAATCCCTGCTAACACCTTTATTTTTTCTGTCAGGGAAACAAGGTCCTGAACATAAAAACCCGTGCGGTTTAAAGGAATCTTAGTAATCGGATTAAGGATTATTTCTGGAATATCATTCCGTTGTTGGTATTCATTTAGATCCCAAATATTAATGGAGTCATATACATTTCCGCCGTTAAACTGTGGATTTGCTAAAGGATTTTTATACGTGTAGGACAAAGTCTTTGTGTTGTATTTGTCAATGTCAGCTCCAATTAGCAAGGTGTGTTCAATAGAACCTGTATTAAATTTTCCGGTTGCATCAATTTGTCCGATGAAATAATCCTGATCACTACCGCTACGCTGGAGGCCCCGTACCCATTTGCCATCTTCACGAACAGGCGACCCTGAATTCGGGCGTGAAGTTCCATACGCATCGCTAGTAAATCCCTGGTAACCCGCAGTACCACGAAGCTTCCACTCGTTGGTTAACTGATGTGTTACAGTAACCGTAGTACTTTTTTGTTCCGCAGTATAATATGACCATGAAGCTCCTAAAAAACGGCTGCGCGGTACGTCCGCAATTTCATAGTTGACAGCCCCTGTACCATAATCCAATGTACGGTTGTCTTTCAAGTAATCGCCTTCTACTAGTATTTCGGTCTTCTTTCCCGCCTTGATAAGAAAAGAAGGGTTAAAGTAGATTCTATCTGATTTTACATTATCTCTAAAACTGCGTGCATTCTCATAACTGGTATTTAACCTGTAGGCTATCCGGTCACTATTATTGACTTGCCCATAAACGTCCAGGGACGGTTTATAAAAATCATAACTTCCTACTCTCAGGGAAACTTCCCCACCGTTTTCGAACTTGGGTTTTTTAGTGACCAGATTGATAATTCCACCGGCCGCTACATTGCCAAATAAAATAGCGTTGCTGCCCTTCATAATCTCAACACGTTCAAGGGAACTTAATTCCGGCATCACGCCATTGTTGAAGCGGCTTCCGTTTTTAAACGTATTGTTGCTACCGAAAGCGAATCCCCGTCCTGCAATTTCTTCTTGCGTTCCGCCGGTAGCACCCATTAGATATACACCGTTGGTATTCATGAGCACATCGCTGATGCGAAGAGTTTGCTGTCTTTCCAATATCTGACGATCAATAACCATAACGCTCTGCGGCAAATCCATGGGATTGATGTCAATCTTACCAGCATTGACAGTATTTTCATTTAATCCTCTCGATCCCATGATCACCACTTCTGATAATTGTTGCGCACTTTCAAAAAGGATAAATTCTACTTCAGTAACGACGTCAGCAGCAACGGAAATTTGTTTTTCTTGGGTTTGTAAGCCAACAAATGAAGTCACCAATGTGTAATTCCCCGGCTTTACATTCCTTAGTACATAGCTTCCATCGCTCCCAGAAATTGTGCCTATATTTTTACCTTTAAGTACAACATTTACATATGGCGCTGGCTGATCATCGTTAGATTTCACGGTGCCCTTAACTATTCCTTGTTGAGCGGAAGCGTGAGCAACTATAATCGAAAGTAGAATAACATAAAGTGTTCTCATTATTTAGACTGATTACAAATTAGAATGCAATGATATGTCCTGTTTAGAATAATTCCAAACAGAGATTAAATTAATGTCGT
>CAZAHL010000118.1:0-19421 GCA_964484845.1 uncultured Chryseolinea sp.
TATCATCAGGAAGCCCAATTTTATGATCCTATTTTCGGAGATCTGAGCAGTTCAGAAGTAAAAGCTATGTGGGAAATGCTCCTCTCCAAAAGTCAGGATTTGCAAGTGGCGTTTGGTAACGTCCATGCTACCGTGACGGATGGGAAATGTCGTTGGGAAGCCTGGTATACTTTTTCCAAAACGGGCCGGTTTGTACACAATGTCATTCAATCCACCTTTGAATTTAAAGATGGAAAAATCTATCGTCAGCGAGATTCATTCAGTATTTGGCGATGGTCGCGTCATTCTTTAGGCCTCATAGGAATTTTGTTTGGATGGAGTCCCTGGATTCAAAATAAAGTTAAAACAACCGCAAGGGACAACTTGAAGAAGTTCATACAACACAGCCAGTCAAAAAATCAAGCATAACTATGCTTTGCAGCCTTTAATTTCGGTTTAGCCTTCATACCCTCTATTTTCAACACGCCCACTTTAAATACTTCCGCTTTCCGCTTTCAGCCTTCAGCTTTGTACCTTTGCATTGTGGAATTACCTGAAAAAATCAAAGCCGTTGAAGAGGTATTTGAAAATCTCGATAAAGAAATTAATTCATTCCAGAAGTGGTCCGGGCTAGGATGTAAATCAGGCTGTGGTAAATGTTGTTTTAAAGCTGATATTGAAGCTACCATTCTTGAGTTTCTTCCCTTTGCACAGCATTTATACGATCATAATCAGGCATTCAACTGGTTGGAAAAAATGGAATCGAATGAAACTTCGCTGTGTATGATTTTAGATCCAGGGCAAAATGCGGTAGGGTTATGTTCCGAATATAAGCATCGGGGTTTGATTTGCCGCCTGTTTGGTTTTTCATCCCGAACAAACAAATACTCCAAGAAAGAGTTAGTTACTTGTCAGGTGATAAAGACGGAACAACCTCAAGAATACGCTTTTGCAGTTGAAAAAATTGAACATGGTGGCGATGTGCCCGTGATGAATCAGCATTATATGCGTCTCCATGCCATCGATTTTGATTTAACGCGGGAATTTTTCCCGATTAATGAGGCGATAAAAAAGGCGATAGAGGTTATATTGCAATACCATGCATATCGGACGTAGAAGTTGGGTGATCTTAATTATTTTTTTCAGTGCTGTCTCCGGACACCGCGCAATGGCCCAGTTGACCGATTCCATCTTTAGCACTCCTTTTCAACGATATTGGACTAAGCAACGATTGGTTCCGAAAATTGGTGTAGGAACACAAGATCGTGCCTTTTTCGAAATAGGACTATACTGGCACCACATTTACAAACATCCGCTTACCTTAATGTCGAAAGGACCTTACTGTACTGTAGACATTTTTGTAGACAAAAGTAATTTCTTGATTGGCCCGAAAATGGGTTATGAATTTACGGCAGGGATATTTGGGGCCTCGCTTGATGTAACCTATTTCGTTGACCAAAATTATGGTGCTGAAAACAAAGACCGAACGGCATGGGTTACGACTCCGAAAGTTGGAATTTCTATTCTTGGATTTGCTGATTTATTTTATGGCTATGAAATTCCGCTATCAACGGAACGTATAAGTACCCTTTCGCGAAATAGATTTTCGCTTGTATTTAATCTCAATAGGGATTATTTCGATCTCAAGCAAGCTCATCGAAAACCTTGAGCTACGAGCCTCAAGCTACGAGCTGCAAGTAGGTTGTGCTAAACAACTACACGATATGCTGTACACGGAAAATAGCTGTGTAAACAGAAAATAGTTGATCTCTTCAATAATCACTGAAACAACTTGAGGCTTGTAGCTTGCAGCTTGAGACTCGATTTGAGAGCTACGACACTAGATTCATAACGCTACTATCTTATCTATCTTTAATTTCCATTCCAACACCTTCGTTGTTCTTGAGAATGATTTTGATGGCTGCCGGATCCACAATGCAAAGATTATAATCAAGGCTACAATAATGCCGAGCAAAAGAGTAAATTCCTTATATGTAAATCTTTTGATCATGTTTTGTGGTTTGGCTAAAGCCGTGCCATTAGATGAAATATGCATTTAGAGTTTAAATCAAAGGTTTGAGTTTAAATATTGTCCGGTCCTGAACAGCTATGGTCCATGCTTCCGTACAATATACCCTCTGTTATAGCAATGGTTACACGTGCTTTATTTGAAAAGATTGAATTCTGCCGAACCTCTTTTCTCTTTAAATTTGTTATCGTTAATCTTTGGGATAATGCATATGAAGACAACACTGATAACCCTTGGTACATCCGCGATTTTTTTAATGCTTTCGGCCATGATGTTCATAGACAAGCCGGCCACAAGCGACGAAGCGCCTGTAAAGTGGTTAACGTTCGAAGAGGCAATTAAGAAGTCTAAGACCGAAAAGCGCCCTATATTTATTGATGTTTATACCGACTGGTGCGGCTGGTGTAAAGTCATGGATAAGAATACCTTTAGTGAACCCGAGGTCGCAAAGTTGCTGAATGAAAAATTCTACGCCGTCAAGTTTGATGCAGAACAAAAAGGAGATGTTGTTTTTAATGGCAACACCTTTAAGTTCGTTGAAAGTGGAAGTAAAGGTTATCACCAACTTGCAGCAGCGCTTTTGAATAACCAACTCAGCTATCCCACGGTAGTTTTTTTAAATGAAAATTTTGAAATTATCCAGCCATTAGCAGGGTACCGTAAAGCGCCTGAATTCCATAAAATTGCCCAGTTTATTGGTGAAGGCCACTATAAAAAAGTAAAGTGGGATGATTGGCAAACACAATATGCTTCCCCGTATTAAAAGTTAGTTGTCAACATCTTACCAAATCGATTAGCCATAAATCACGTCTGGCGCTTTACAATTTTCCTAGACAATATTGGCTCATTCCCTTTATTTAGGGTCTGCTGAAAAAGTCGGGGACTTCAAACCTTATTCTAAAAAATAAGTTCTTAGTTTATATAACCTTATTACCTTATCGGATAAATACCTTATCGAGTTGAAAATGACCAGACAATAAGGTAATAAGGTTTTGAAGTGCTTCACTTTTATTGCGTATACTTTTCCTGCACTTAATTTAGGTATTTTATTTAACAAGATGTTGCCAGATCACATCATAGACATCGGTAGGTTGTAACTCACTCTTTGCAAGTTTATGATCTGTGATGAGCACAGGATAGAAAGAGGATTGTGTATGGATCCTTCCATGAGATCCTTTTATGAGGGTGGCATCCAACGGAATGACATCCATCACATACCTCAGCGCTGCTTTTTTTCTCAGGAGCTTATAGGCTGCTCGTAATTTCGACGTCATAAACATCTCGACTGGATCGTATCCGGGTTTCTTATGAACATCCACCACGTGCGCATAGTCGGGAGCTTTGCTATCTTCTAACCAGAAGTAATAGCAGAACCAGCTACGCGCATCTGCCATCACTACAAGATCGCCAGACCGTCCGTGATCAATGTGATGCTGCCTTTGTTCATCCCGGTCCGCTACAAGTTCAACACCTGGAATCTTTTCGATAATACTTCTCACTTTCGAAACAACCTTTTTATCATTGATATACACATGCGCTATCTGGTGATCGGCGACGGCAAAGGCAGTCGATGCTCCGGCATCTAACAATTCAAGATTTCTTTCTACACGTATGTTGAGCAATCCATTTTCACGCAATACGCGATTCAAGTAAATTGGACGATCTACATTCGTGATACCGTATTCCGACAAAAGAATAATGCGTGCACCCGCTTTTGTATAATGAGAAACGAGTTGGTCAACTACACCATCAATCTCATTTAGTTCCTTGCATATGCGTGTAAAATCCTGACCAAATTTCTGTAAGCAATAATCCAGATGCGGAAGATAGATCAGGGTCAATGTCGGATTGTATTTTTTATCTGTGATCACAGAGGCATCGGCAATCCATTGGGTAGATTTGATATTCGCTCCAGGCCCCCAGAATTGAAATAACGGAAACACGCCCAATTCTTTTTGCAATTCATCCCGAAGGCTTGCCGGATGAGAATAACAGTCAGGTATTTTTCTTCCATCGGCCAGGTAATTTGGCCGCGGTGTAACGGAATAATCTGCGCCGGAATACATGTTGTACCACCAGAACATTTTGGAGCAGGTAAACCCTGGATCAATACGTTTTGCTTTATCCCATATTTTCTCACCCAGCACGAGCTTATTGGATTGCTTCCAGAATTTGATTTCGGAGTCCGTGCGGTCATACCAGCCATTCCCCACAATACCATGTTCACTGGGCCATTTCCCTGTGACGTATGTGGACTGCACCGATGTGGTTACGGCCGGTAACATGGGTGAGATAGTGTGTACGGATTTGTTTTGTGTATGCAGTTTTAAAAAAGGTGTATGCTCACCAATCAGTCCGGTCGACAATCCGACAATATCGATAACAACTGTCTTCTGCATGGTGGGCTCTTTTTTCTAATCAGCGTTGTCCAAATAGTTGATCACCCACTCCACTTCCCGGATGATCGATTCTGATAGTGGTACTTTCAAGGCATCGGGCAATACTTCCCAAGTATAGGTCTCTACTTCAAGGTGATTGGTAAAGCGTTCCTTGCTTTGAATTGACAAAACTTTTCCGATATCCTCCTGTGTTGATTTCAATAGTCCATAATCCTGAATGAATAAAGGAACATGAAAATGCGAGCGCCATTCTTTTGTCGATGCATTGTCAGCATCATTCAGTGCTTCCGGAAGGTCTGGATATCGTTTCAACGAGTGGTCTGCCTGCCGCGCCACTACCTGATGCAGGTAAGTTGGTTCGTTAAACTGTCGGAACGCCTGAATGACGGGTTCACGTTTTTCTTTTTCATCTGGCATCGCGCCTTTCAATGCAGCACTGATCTGAATCTTTCCCACTTTTATTTTCTTCTCGCGAAGTTGCCGGATCACGTCAGCATGATCTTCATACCCCACAGCAAAGTGACATACATCATAACACAATTGCATGTGTTCCTTAATCACGTGTGTTGATTCAGATGCGGCGTGTCCAAGTTGATTTTGTAAATATGTCACGCCCATTGGCAGCAAGTAGCGTTCGTACCATTCAAAAAACTCTGGCCCACTTTCAAGCAAACCATCGGGTTCCGGTTCAATGTCAAGATGAAGGAGTTTGCCCGTTTTCTTTTTAATCTGAATAAGATGTTCAATGACCTGAAGGATGTTCTTCGTTGTCTTTTCAAAGACCTCTTGCTGCTGGTCAGCACGATGCCAGTATTTATAGGACAGCGGTGAGGTTGAGACTCCTCCCTCCATATCCTCCGGCAGTAACTCCGCAAGAATATTGAATAACCGGATGGTATAGGAAACACGTTCGTTTGTTGTCCAGTCAGGAGCATGGACCTGATCTTTTACTTTGGTATGATGAAATCCGCCGTAAGGAAATCCGTTCATGGTAAAGACGTAGCAGTTTTCTCGCTTCAGCCAATTCTTAAAATCTTTAAGGGCCTTCTCTTCCTGAAGATGAAGGCTAGCCTGATGTGATAAGCGTAGACCGATACCAAAAGATTGATCGGGGCTGATCCTTTTTTTTATTCCCGGAATATTCCGTTGTAACGCAATAAAGTGATCGTCCCAACTTTCTCCTGCGTGGATGTTTGTACAATAAGTCAAGTATCCATGAGATGTACGCATAGCTTATTTAATGATTTAATCTTCGTTTCAATTGTTTCTCAATTTCTTTAACCACTCGCTCGCTTGCTGGATCAGTGCGCTATCCATTTCATGAACTTCTTCTCCTTTACCAATGCCATTAAGTAATGTGATCGTAAGCTTACCTCCGAGGTGTTCACGGAATTCTTCAAGCCCTTGGATCAGGGGACTTTTATCATTGTTGACTTCAAGCAACGGATGGGTTATGTCCAATCCAAGTACTTTATAGAGGTTCAATATTTGGTCTAAAGCTTCTTTACTCAATCTGCCAATTAAATGGGAGTAAACACTGTCCAGGGCAATGCCGATTGCTACAGCCTCTCCGTGTCGGATGTCAAAGTTAGCCAGCTGTTCAAGCTTATGTGCGCTCCAATGGCCGAAGTCTAATGGCCTTGATGATCCCATCTCAAAAGGATCTCCGCCGCGAATGTGCTGCATGTGAAGGTCAGCACATCGCTTAATGAGGTATTGCATGGCTTTCATATCACGCTTGGCAAGTAAAGTAGCATTATCGATCAGCCATTGGAAAAAGGAGGCGTCTTTAATTAATGCAACTTTGATGGCCTCCGATATTCCAGAACGCCAGTCTACATCTTCTAACGTGGTTAGAAAATGGAAGTCATTGAACACCGCTACGGGTGGTGCAAATGTCCCGAGAAAGTTTTTTTTGTTGAAGTAATTAATCCCATTCTTGACACCCACACCGGAATCATTTTGTGAAAGTACCGTGGTGGGAATGCGAATGTGCCTGATACCACGGTGTGATACCGCTGCCGCATAGCCCGCAAGATCAAGGATGGAACCGCCACCAATGGCTACAAGATATGAATGCCTGTCTATCTTATGGGTGTTTACTGCCTCAACAATCCGATAGAATAACTGCTTATCATTTTTGGCTATCTCTCCGCCAGGAATAATCAACATTTCATCAACAAGATGAAGCAATGGGAATTCCTTAAAATAGGATTTAATCTGAGTGATCAGATCAGGGTGATGGGCGACAACACGATCATCCAAAACAAAAAAGATCTTGGCTTGCGTGTCGGATTTTTTCTCAATTTTTAGAAATTCTTGGATTATCGGATTATCCTGATTGAATAAGTGTGTGGTAAAAAATACTTTATAATCAAACCGAACATTGAACGACTGCTGTAAAAAATCCATAAAGAACCTTCCCTTGATAATTTTTATATCGCCAAAATTAGCAGGAATAGTCAGGCACCCGCTTCCGCTTACGTATATTTTTCAGGTGTCAGGTTACAGCAAATAGCTTGGCTAAAAGAATGGATGCTGGTAGAAGTAAAAGGATCACCAGGGGAGGATACAAGCCACCAAAGGCGGCTGCCCAGCTCGCATTCATAACAATCAATGCCAGTACGCCAGCCCTCACGGCTCTTCCAATGTTCTTTCCCACAGGATCGTGAAATGCCCGGATCAAGGGAGGGTAGATAAGGATCGCGAGGATGGCAAGGAAAAAGAAAGTGTATATGCTATTCCCATGAGTTACAGCGACATAGGATATGGAAGCGATCACAATAGAATATAAAAATGCAGCCAGAAGCATAATCTTGCTTTTCCCACCATGAACTTCTCCCTGACTGATCATCGTGATTGCAGCTATGTAGATTATTGGCACCACAGCCAGGTATCCATATCGGAATAACGCTTCGGGCACCAGGCTAATTCCTAACAAAAGATTTAAACCTCTGCACAACCCCATGTTCAGTGGACCTAGAAAGCTGTGATGTTTACCCCACTTATCATAGACAAGGGCTGCAACAGCAATGGCAAAAGCAATGATTCCTGATGGATATACTGAAAATAGTAAGGCAGCTGCTACGCCAATGATGAGTAAAGTAGTTCCTAAAATAGCGCCTTCTTTTTCTGAGATTAGTCCGCTGGGGATCGGGCGTTCAGGTCTTTCAATTCGGTCCAGGTCGGCATCAAAAACATCGTTGAATACAACACCGCCACCGTATAGGCCAATCGTTGATATCATCAACCATGGAAGAGAATGCCATTCATTAGCTCCACTCACATATCCGGCAACAGCGGCTCCCGCAAAAATATCAGAGATTGCAGTGACGATATTGGCAGGCCGCGTAAGCCTCAGGAATCCGAACAGTCTTTTCATTCTATCGAATGATCAATGAATCCTTGTTAACACGTGGCTGTTGGCCACCGCGTAGAATGGTATTTCCTTGAAATTTAAGACTTTGATCGACCTGCTGGACAGCCTTAAAATCATTTTCCTGAAGTTGTCCACTTTGACCAAAAGCGGTGATGGCATTTTTGTAAGTAACCAGATGGATCATTTCATCCGATATCCCACTTTGTTTCATTAACGCTGCCGTCTTTGGAACCGCCAATGGATCGCTAATTCCCCAGTCAGCTGCTGAGTTGATCATGATGCGTTCAGCACCATATTTTTTTACGACTTCCACCATTCGTTCATTCCCCATCTTGGTAAACGGATAGATCGTAAAGGCAGCCCAAAATCCTCTGTCCAGAACTTCCTGTACCGTTTCTTCATTGTTGTGATCAACGATCACCATACCAGGCGTTAGTCCACAGTCAATAGCAATATCCATACTTCGCTGGGTCCCTCGTTTTTTATCCCGGTGCGGTGTATGTATCTGAACCGGGAGAGAAGCCTCTTTTGCCAGAAGTAATTGAAGTCGGTAGTATTTTTCTTCTGCTTTCGTCTGATCATCGAAACCGATCTCACCTACACCAACCACGCCTTCCTTATAAATGAAAAGAGGGAGTATCTCCATTACCTGTTCTGCCAGCGCTTCATTATTAGCTTCGCGCGAATTGAGACCGATTGTGCAGTAATGTTTGATACCGAATTGAGACGACCTGAACCGTTCCCATCCAATCAGACTGCTGTAATAATCCTGAAACGTAGACACGCCTGTACGAGGCTGACCTAGCCAGAAAGCTGGCTCAATCAGCGCAACTACACCGGCATCGGCCATCGCCTGATAATCATCCGTAGTGCGAGAGGTCATGTGAACATGAGGATCAAAGAATTTCATGCCTTTGATACTTTCCAAATACAAGGGTACTTCGATGCGAGGTTCGAGGTCCTTCTCAGTGAGATCTTGTCTACAGCACATATTTTTTCTTTTACATTCTGTCAAACTACTTCACTGCAAATATGACTGAATCTTAGGAATTCCTTTCCAGTTTTTTTGCCAGATCGTCCCAGGTCATCCCACTTTTTACAATGTCACGGAGTTCGTCATTGTTCTCGACAAGTTCAAGTGCAGGAATATAGGAGCTTTGCTTACAGGCCAGCGCAGCAGCTTCATGGTCGGTAGTCTCTGGTGAAAAAGCAATACGCTGGATATCCGGAAAACTTTTTTCATCAATGAATTTCCCGACACAGCGCCAGAGTAAAGGATGAACTGTTCGATGCGCAGCCCACCGTTCATGGGCATAGTCAGATAGTGTATGGGCTAGGTTTTGATTTGAGCGCTCGTCTAGACCTATAATTTTATGAATCGGTTTTTCTGTGAAGATCGCTTTAAGCACCAGTTGATTCCAGGCCTCCTCATCCAGGTTTTCTGAAGGATAAGGATTGTTGCACATAATCGATTCGAGTACATCGGCAATATTACTGCGGATACCTTCAGCGCAACGTCCGCGCCATGACGCTGGATAAGCAAGCACGGGTAAGGCAGAATACAATGCCACTTGTTCACTCATCTCTGCTATTGGAAACAAGTTTTCTATTGTACGAATATATTTATTCTGATCCGTTGTATTCAGATGCATTAATAACCAGACCCGGCACAAGCGATCGATGGGCCAATACCGAATCGTTAGATGAGGACGAATGCGCTGAATTTCATCACTTTCTTCTTCGGATAAAACTACAGGTTGCTTTCCGGTTTTGCGAGTTGTTGCTGCAAAAGCAACCATAAAGTTTTGAGGATTCTCGTCCGTGCTAATCACGGAAGCTTTTTCTTTCAGCCAACGGTAGGTATCAGCAGGTGTATGACCAGCTACGCAATCGGATAATTTTGATTTAAGGTGATTTTCGTTATACGTGAATGGTTTCAATTCTCTGTTCGGTTGCAGACCCTTCACAAATCTAAATGAAAATAAAGAATGCAAGCATTTTAGTCCGCCTTGTGGTTAAAATGAAATTCAATGTTGCGTTAAGTTTTATATTCTTCAATCGTTTTGTTGCTTATCATTTCAGGGGAACAACAAACAGGCTCATTTTATCCGCCATCATTTTCCTAACAGGTTGCTCACCACTGCAGAGCCCTACTGACCGAGGCATATCTTGGGAATTTAGAATAGCTTTCCCGATTAACCATTAACGAACAACGTCTCCTCAGTCTTTCTTCTCGTTTTTCTTAACTTTTTTAAAGTCGATATATCCCAGAGCGGCGGCAAAACCTATCAAAACAGCCACAATTGCTATGAAAACGTTAGCGCCATCTCCTATGTATTGATCAAACATATTTCAGTATTTAAACGACAAATTTATGGTTTGAACCCAGATGGCGAAAGGATTTCTTGCTAAATATTAGAGATCCCGGC
Source organism: uncultured Chryseolinea sp. (assembly GCA_964484845.1). GTDB lineage: Bacteria > Bacteroidota > Bacteroidia > Cytophagales > Cyclobacteriaceae > Chryseolinea. The sequence goes on from CAZAHL010000118.1 coordinate 10,216, forward strand.
GATAATAAAATTGCCCGCATTTTAAAGAATCATATACCCGTGTCAGCCAGTGGTTTCCTTCTTTTTTTGATGATCTTCTTTTTAGAGAGATATGCCAGGTTTAATCCACCAATCAGCAGGAAAGCTCCCATGATTATCAGTAAAATGAATAAGCGGCTGTTGTAAAGTTCAAGCTTTGTGATTTCTCCTTCCTGGCGAAGCATGTCAAATTCCTTCTCCTTTTCCTGAAAGTCGATCACCATTTCCATCTGCGCGATTTTCCGGCTGCTTTCTTCACCATAAATTTTCTCGCGCACTTCATCGTATTTTAACTGCATATCGTACGCAGCCTTCCAATCTCCCTGGGTGGCCAAATTTTCGGAAAGAGCTTTATATATCGGAGGAAGAAAGGAATATGCTTCAAGCTCCTGGCACAAGGCTTCTGCAGCCATAAGATATTTCAAAGCAGGTTCTGGCTGTTTTGCCCGCGCAAAGGTGATACCCAAGTTGGTAAGAACATTCAACGATCCGAGTTTATTGCTATTCTCACGTTCAATCGTCAATGCTTTTTCATATTGTTCGACGGCCCGTTGATAGTTGCCTTGCTTAAAGTAGATATTGCCCATGTTGACTAACGGGTCTGCGAACGTTACTCCCATCTGCTCACTAAGCTGAGAAGCCTGAGAAAAATACTTCATCGCTTTTTCAAAAAGTTGTATCTCGATATTAATGTTTCCAAGATTATTCATAGAGCCAATAATCTTCTCCTGGTCTTTAAGTTCTACAAAGAGGTTATAGGATTCTTCCAGGTACTTCATGGCCTGCGCATAGTCTTTCTTTATGGAATAGATATTTGAAATATTATTTTTGGTAGTTGCAATACCTTCTTTGTTTTTAAGCGTCTCGTAAATTTTGAGGGAAATGATATAGTACTCCAATGCTTTATCGAGGCCCCCTTGATTACGGTAAACAATACCCAAGTTATTATAGGAGGCAGCCATTCCCTTCTGATCATTTATTTCGGTAGCAAGATGCAGCGCCTCGCGTGTATAGCTGAGCGCCTTAACCGGATCGGAAAGCAAGTTTGCGCGAAAGAGCTCATTCAGCGTTTTTACTTTACGATCATTCTTAGCGGTATCTAAAACGGCGTGGAGGCTATCCATTTTCTGCCCATACGCAAGCGAAGAAATGCAAACACCAAAAAAGAGAGCGATTAGTGTCTTCTGTATCATAGTTTATGAATGGGGAGGGTAAAATTAAGAACAAATCTTCATATAGTTGCGAGTTTTGAGTTTAGAGTTTCGAGTTAGGCTCGAGCCCCGACCCGTGGGAGCCGGACAACTCGAAACTCTAAACTCGAGACTCGAAACTTGTCCCTCCGTTCCCTGTTATACTTCAGAAAGACCCCGCATGGCGTTGCTTGAGTTTAATGACTGTGGAATATATTGTCAGTTAGCAGATGTTTATCTGGATCCCTGGAAGCCTGTTAAGAAAGCGCTTATAACACATGGGCATTCCGATCATGCGCGATGGGGACACGAGCAATACTTGTGTACTGTACCGGCAAGTCCGGTGATCCAGCACAGACTTCAGCTGACAACCAATTTACAAACAATCCCGTTTGGTGAAATTCTTACTATAAATGGCGTACAGTTTTCGTTTCATCCTGCGGGACACATTCCTGGATCCGCGCAAATTAGGGTAGAGCATAAAGGAGAGGTGTGGGTATTTTCCGGTGATTACAAACTTCAGCCCGATGGTATTTCCGAACCCTTTGAGCTCCAACGATGTCATGCTTTTATTACCGAATCAACCTTTGGATTGCCCATTTATAAATGGAAACCGCAGGAGGTAGTTTTTAAGGAGATCAATGAATGGTGGCGTAAAAACCATGGAGAAGGGAAAATCTCTGTGTTAGCAGGCTACTCACTGGGAAAGGCACAACGCATATTGCGAAATGTCGATGCATCCATTGGAAAAATATTGGTACACGGAGCGATAGAGACTACAACCCAGATACTGCGCGCACAACAGCTGGCATTACCCGAAACGATTAGAGTTACACCTGAGATGAAGAAAAAAGACTTTGAAGGCAGCCTGGTGGTTTGCCCACCATCGGCAGTAGGCTCTCCGTGGTTGCGCAGGTTTGATCCTTATTCGCTGGGAATTGCTTCGGGTTGGATGAATTTACGCGGAGCTCGGAGAAGGAGAGGGGCAGACCGGGGATTTATCCTTTCCGATCATGCAGACTGGGAGGAACTCAATCACGTGATCCGCGGAACAGGTGCAGAAAAGGTTTACGTAACCCATGGGTACAGTGAAATTTTTTCACAATGGTTAAATGAAAATGGAATTCAATCGGAGATTGTTAAAACCCAATATGAAGGTGAGCTAGGCGAAATTGTGGAGGGCGTTGATCATGAAGCCAATCTTGCGGGTGCAACTGAGTAGTGTATGAGACATTTCACCTCCCTGTTTACGGAACTGGATCAGACAACGAAAACACTAAGTAAAATACAAGCCTTGGTAAACTATTTTGATATAGCGACTAATGAGGATAAGCTTTGGGCGATTGCCATCCTGTCGCACAGACGGCCGAAGAGATCGGTTAATGCTTCCCTTCTTGCGCTTTGGGCGAGCGAACTTTCTCATTTGCCCGCGTGGCTTTTTGAGGAATCTCACCATGTGGTGGGGGACCTGGCTGAAACCATTACGCTCGTGCTTCCGTCTCCGCGCGAGGTGTCAGCTGAGACGTTGACTTTTTGGATAGAATTTATCAGATCATTGGATCCTTTGACCGTGGATCAAAAGAAAGAAAAGATCCGTTGGGCCTGGGATCGGTTGGACGCTATGGAACGTTTTGTGTTCAATAAACTTCTTACAGGAGGTTTTCGTATTGGCGTATCGCAACAGCTGATGGTAAAGGCATTGGCGAAGCACGCGAAGGTGAAAGAAAATGTTATAGCCCACCGGTTGATGGGAAACTGGTCGCCTGATTTCAGCACGTTTCAAGAACTCGTGTTATCTGAAGATACGTTGGACCTCTCGAGGCCGTACCCATTTTATCTGGCCTATGCGTTAGAAGGACCCGTAAGCGATTTGGGAGAACTTGCCGATTGGCAAGCGGAATGGAAATGGGATGGAATCCGCGGACAAGTTATCGTGCGCAAGGGGGAATTATTTGTATGGTCACGGGGAGAAGAATTGGTAACTGATAAATATCCTGAGTTTGCAGTTTTTCTGGATTTGCTTCCGGATGGTACAGTGATCGATGGTGAAATACTTCCTTTTAAGAATGATATGCCATTGTCATTTAATAAACTTCAAACCCGTATTGGCAGAAAAACATTGAGTCAGAAACAATTGAAAGACGTTCCAGTTGCTTTTGTAACCTACGACCTCCTGGAGTGGCAGGGAAATGATGTTCGCGGATGGCCGTTGCATGAGCGCAGAAAGATACTGGCAGAACTCTGCGATGTAGGGAGTTCCGTTCTTCGATTGTCGCCTACCGTAAACGTTGAGACCTGGGAGCACCTCGCGGAAGAGCGCATGCGAGCCCGTACCTTGTTTAGTGAAGGCATCATGTTAAAACGCAAAGATTCAATTTACCGTGACGGCCGGAGGCGGGGCGATTGGTGGAAATGGAAGATCGATCCGTTCGTCATTGATGCGGTGATGATTTATGCTATGAGCGGTCATGGGCGAAGAGCTAACTTGTTCACCGATTACACGTTTGCCGTGTGGAAGGATGATCAGTTGGTACCCTTTGCAAAAGCTTATAGCGGGTTGACCGATGAAGAAATCCGGGCAGTAGATCGCTGGATAAAGCAAAATACAATTGAAAAGTTTGGGCCTGTTCGAAGTGTTAAACCGGAATTGGTGTTTGAAATTGCCTTCGAGGGCATTGCCAAGTCCACCCGTCATAAATCAGGAATAGCGCTTCGGTTTCCACGTATTAATCGCTGGCGGAAGGATAAGGCGATTGAGGAGGCTAATACATTAGAAGATTTAGTGAAAGTACTAGAAAGTAATTCTTAACCTGAAGAGCTGTTAAAAGAACATCAGAGTGCCGACTTGCAAGCCGCAGCACTCGAAACTAAAAACTCGAAACCCGAAACTTTTTTCAAACTTATTTTTAAATTCATGTTATGTTTCGTGTTCTGCTTTTTAAAAGTATGATGTTGGTGTTGAGCTTGTCAGGTATAGCTCAGCAGCAGGATGAAATACGTAAAAGCATTTACTTTGGCGGCGGCAGTTATTACGTAGACGAGTATCAAATTGACGAACTGTACATTTGGCTAGATTCCATTCCAAATGCGCTCGACAAATACGATATTCAGCTGATCAGCCATACCGATCCCATTGGAGGGAAGGAATACAACGAATGGCTTTCTAAAATGAGAAGCGAAGCGGTTCAACAGATATTACTGAAGCGGGATATACCCGAACGAAAAATTTCCATTAAAGACTGGGGATTGGACAACCCGGTATACAGCAATCGATCGTACAGCGGCATGCAGATGAACCGGCGGGTGGATGTTATTTTGTACCCCATTATCTTCTAGTAATCGGTAAGCAGCAACCAGTAAGAGGTAAGAGGTAAGTGGTAATCGGTACCGATAGTAAGTAATCCAGGCCCTGGCACAAACTTCCTTTAAAAGACAACCTTGCGAGTCCTTGCATAAACCGGGCTACGGAGTGCTTGCCTATTGCCTATTGCCTATTGCCTATTACTGATTACCTCTTACCGATTACCGAACTCCCAGCCATCCGATTCCGGACACCGATTTGCACAAGCGGACGAATCCTTTTATACTCGAATCCAATTTGCCCGTGTCTTGGCACTGTTCGGCCTTGGCATTATTGTTGGCTTTGTGGCCATCCAAGGGCAAAATAACTCGGTTAACAACCCACTTCATGATCAAACTACAGGATATTGACAAGTACGTCGACTCACGTTTTCAGCGGACGTTTGTTTTAAAAGGTGTAAACCTTCACGTTGAACAAGGTGAATTTCTAACCATTATGGGCCCTAGTGGTGCCGGCAAATCTACGTTAATGAATATTATCGGAATGCTGGACGAACCTTCCGCCGGAGAATATTACTTTTTTGATGAGCCGGTGCATAAAATGAAAGAGAAGCACAAATCCGATATGCATAAGAATTATATCGGTTTCATCTTTCAGGCGTATCACCTCATCGATGAACTAACCGTATATGAAAACATTGAAACCCCTTTATTATACAAAGGAGTTGGCGGTGCTCAGCGCAAAAGCATGGTAGCAGAAATGTTGGATCGTTTCAACATGGTAGCCAAGAAAGATTTATTTCCTGAGCAATTAAGCGGTGGTCAGCAACAACTTGTAGGTGTAGCGCGCGCCATCGTGGGGCAGCCTAAGTTATTATTAGCCGATGAGCCTACCGGGAATTTGCATTCCGATCAGGGCAAGCAGATCATGGAAATATTTAAAAAATTAAATGATGAAGGTATTACCATCATCCAGGTAACACACTCGGAGGAAAATGCCCGGTATGGAAAACGGATCATTCAAGTAGCGGATGGTGCGGTTGTTCAAGATAATTTAGTATTGGAACGAGTTTAAATATGAAGTCACGATTAGTTATTTTTTTACTTTTAGTCTTTGCTTCAATTGCAGGGAATGCTCAGGATACGCTGTCGGTTTTGACATTTAAAGATGCAGTCAAAATCGCACTTCAGAATAATGTGCTCCTGAATCAGCAGAGAAATCTCCTTTTCCAGAGTCAGGTAAATAAAACCTACAGGATCGGGCAGTTAGGACCGCAAGTTTCAGTCAACGGAAATTTGGGCAAGCAAAATGGTAACAGTTTTATTCAACAGGAAGGTCGGGTGGTGAATGCCACCGTGTATGGTGCTTCTGGAGCATTAAACGTCCAAATGCCCATCTTCAATGGATTGTCCGGTGTCAATTCTATGAGACAATCATTTAGTCAGCTTGACGCTCAATTAGAATCTGTAAATCGTTCAACTCAAGATGTTATCAATCTTGTTTCAACGCAGTTCCTATCGGTGTTATTAGATCAGGAATTGTTAAAGATAGCGAATGAAAACCTTGAAGCGCTGCAAAAGCAATATACTCAGGTCAAGGCGCAAGTGGAAGTAGGTTCCCGTACACCTGTTGATGAATATAATCAACAGGCACTGGTCAGCAATGCGGAAGTGAGAGTGGCTCAGGCAGAGGTAACGTTGGTGAATGACGAAACCGCCTTGTTGCAAACTTTGCTAGTCGATCCTACAAAAAAAACAACCATTATTGAGCCCTCCTGGGACGTAAACGCAATTGTGATGGACAACCTGACGCTTGATCAGTTGCTATCTATGGCCGCTGTCCACAGAAGCGATTTGAAGCAAGCAAAATACGCGGAAAAAGCATCAAAATATGGAATGCAAGCTAGCAAAGGTAATTACCTTCCTAGTCTTAATGCATCCTACAGCAATGGCTCCGCATACAATCAGTTGAAGGGGGTAAGAAGGGATACTTCCGCTTTCAGAGATTTTAATGAGCAGTTTTACAAAGACAATCGCAATAACTTTATCGGCCTTAGCCTTTACATACCCCTTTTTACGGGGTTTCAAAACCGCGCAACGTACGTTCAATCAAAAGTTTTGTATGAGAATAATAAACTGGTTACGAACAGCCGCGAAATGCTTGTGAAGGGAGATGTTGTTCGTGCTTTCCAAAATTATCAAAGCGTTCAGAAGGCTTATACCGCAAGTGTAACAGGACTGGAGGCCTCTGAATTAGCTTATAATCTCGAGAATGAACGATACATTTTGGGCATAACGAGTTTTGTTGACATCGCAAACGCTAACCGGGTGTTTGTCCAAGCGAAGACTGATATGGCGCAGGCCAAATATCGCTTTTTATTTCAGAAAATTTTGTTGGACTACGCGGCAGGTACTCTTACTCCAGACGACATCCCCTAATCGGCAATTCTAGCGCATCCCTTTAAAATTCATATTATTTATTTACCTTTGCAGCCCGTTCGTTCGAACTGGCTTTTTGATTGATTCAAAAAGAAACGTAAAACCAAATTTGTAGCAAAAAGCCCGTTTGTTGCATGTATGAAGGGCATTGCAATGGCAAAAGTTCACAAACCAGGTGAAAGACCCAGAAAAGTTACCACATCCGAAGAGGTAAAGGTCGCACCGAAAAAAACGAAAGAAGAGAAGATCGACATTGACGAGGATGATCCATTAGCAGAGATCAAATCGCTCCAAAAAGAGGAAATCGCTACAGAAGCGATCCCGGTATCAGAATTAAAGAAAGCGAAATACGAAAAACAAATTCCTGGCGAGTTTGATTTTGATGCTTTCCTTACCAAAGGTTTTGGAGAAGGTTATTCAAAAGACAAGCGTGCCGAAATGGAGAAGTTATACTCTGTTACTGTAACGTCTGTTGATAGCGGAGAGGTTGTAAAAGGAACCGTCGTAGGAATCAACAACCGCGATGTGATTCTGAACATCGGCTTTAAGTCAGACGGACTTGTTCCGTTAGCCGAATTTAAAGAGATGACCAACCTGAAAATAGGTGACGTTGTTGACCTTTTTATTGAAGAGCGTGAAGACGCAATGGGTCAGCTTGTTCTTAGCCGTAGAAAAGCGAAGTTGGTAAAAGGATGGGAATATGTACAGACTGCATTAGACAAAGATGAGGTTATAGAAGGATTTGTAAAACGCAGAACAAAGGGCGGTCTTATCGTCGATGTATTTGGAATCGAGGCTTTCTTGCCAGGTTCACAAATCGATGTGAAGCCTATCCGTGATTTTGATATCTATGTAAATAAATCTATCGAGGTGAAGGTTGTAAAGATCAACTACACCAACGATAACGTTGTAGTATCGCACAAGGTGCTGATCGAAAAAGATCTTGAACAACAAAAAGCTGTTATCCTTACTAACCTCGAAAAAGGTCAGGTGTTGGAAGGTGTCATTAAGAACATGACCAACTTCGGTGTATTCATCGACTTAGGTGGTGTTGATGGCTTATTGCACATTACCGATATCAGCTGGGGACGTATCAACCATCCCGAAGAAGTGCTTAAACTTGACCAAACCGTTAAAGTTGTTGTACTTGATTTTGATGGTGATAAAAAGAGAATCTCGTTGGGTATGAAACAACTTACCCCGCATCCTTGGGATTCGTTACCTGTTGAAATTCAAATTGGTTCTAAAGTGAAAGGCAAAATTGTCAATGTTGCCGATTACGGAGCGTTCCTTGAATTGCAACCAGGAGTGGAAGGACTTATTCACGTCAGTGAAATGAGCTGGTCACAACATTTGCGCAATCCGCAGGACTTCATGAAAGTGGGAGATGAGGTTCAAGCAGTAGTGTTAACGTTGGATAGGGATGAGCGTAAAATGTCATTAGGCATTAAACAACTCACCGAAGATCCATGGACAAGACAAGATGTTCTTAGCAAATATGCTGTGGGAACAAAACATAAAGGAATCGTTCGTAACCTTACTAACTTCGGTTTATTTATCGAATTGGAAGAAGGTATCGACGGCCTGGTGCACGTTTCTGATTTGAGCTGGACGAAGAAAATCAAACATCCTTCCGAATTTGTGAAAGTCGGAGAGACTATGGACGTTCAGGTGTTAGAGCTCGATGCTTCTAACCGCAGACTTGCGTTGAGTCACAAGCACATGGAAGAAAATCCATGGGATACCTTTGAAAATATCTTCACAATTGGTTCAGTTCACAAATGTACTGTGATCAGCAAGAATGATAAAGGTGCCATGCTTGAATTGCCATATGGTATTGAAGGATTCTGTGCAGGGAAGAATTTAGCCCGTGAGGACAATTCGAAAATTGAAGTTGGAGAATCTCTTGACTTTAAGGTGCTTGAATTTTCAAAAGACGACAGAAGAATCGTTCTTTCACACAGAGCGATGTGGTCTGCAGATGAAGAGAAACAAGCAGCAGCCGCTAAGAAAAAACCGGCACCTGCGAAAGGAAACTCGATTCAATCGATCAACCAGCAAAATGAAAAATCAACGCTGGGAGATTTAGAAGCATTGAGTGCCTTGAAAGAAAAGATGTCAGGTGGTGGAGGAGGAGAATCCAAGTCTGAATAACATTTCTTGATAAAAAAGAAAGGTGATTCTGCAAAAGGATCACCTTTTCTTTCAGGGCTGACGCATCTAAATTTTGAAATAATCAGCGGGAGGGGTAAATTACTC
>CAZAHL010000119.1:0-19404 GCA_964484845.1 uncultured Chryseolinea sp.
TGAGATGCCTGATGCTGAGCGGAATCCCCAGGATAGGTCCCTTCATTAAAGGTGAAGGTACTCCGGCTGAACATGTCCTGTCAACGGGATGGCGCGAAAATTTGGCAGTTTGTTATAGCAGATTATATTATCGCGCCATGACGGTTTCATTGGTTGGTTTGTAGGTATTTCTTTGGTCTCTATAAGTATGCTTCAAGTATGCTTCGAAATGTTCGCAGAACAATTTTGATGATGGTGCTGCCATCTTTTATCTAACAATGAAACCTGCTTTGCTCTCTGCAATTCTTGTTCTCCTCACTATTAAAGGGCGGGACGTGTATCATTAGACTTCCTTCTTTGGAGAAAGGGTTAGATTTCTTCGGACTTTTAAACAAAGTGATTTTAGACTTTTAAACAAAGTTAGCTCTGGAATTCTTTGCGAATTTCGCATTGTAATTTACTTAACGGCTTACAAGCAAATGGGACGAAGACGAACAGCGAAAAAAATCATGATTGTAATATTATCACTTGTCATTATACTAGCCGTTTCTGCATGTGTCTTTTTACAGCATCCAAAATTCGGCAAGGCCCCTTTCGGCGCAAGGCTTGAACGGATTAAAAAGTCTCCAAACTACAAGGATGGCAAATTTCACAACATAACAGAAACTCCAACCTTTGCCGAAGGACATACATTCTGGAATGAATTGCGTAAATCGTTGTTCAATAAATATCCTAATCTTGAACCCCACGATAGTATTCCTTCCGTAAAAACCGATTTGGTTAATATGTCTCCAGACAGCAACGTTGTTGTTTGGTTCGGACACTCGTCCTGCTTTATCCAAATTGATGGTAAACGAATTCTGGTGGATCCAAACTTCAGTAAGAACGTCTCTCCTATCCCTGGCTCGGTAAAGGCATTTAAAGGAACAAGTTTATACACCGTGGATGACCTACCGGAGATTGACTATTTACTAATCTCCCATGACCACTATGATCATCTGGATTATGAAACAGTGCTCGCTCTAAAGAAAAAAACTAGAAAAGTGATTTGTGGACTTGGCGTGGGTTCACACTTTGAATACTGGGGTTATAACGAAGATCAAATCCTAGAGAAAGACTGGTACGAACAGGAGGTGGTTGACAGCACGTTCGCTATTTACACTGAGCCGGCAAGGCATAAGTCAGGCAGGGGGTTAAAGCAGAACAATACACTTTGGCTTTCCTTTATTATAAAAGCGCATGAGCAGACGTTGTACATCAGCGGTGATGGTGGCTACGACAAACACTTCGCGGAAACAGGAGCTAAATTCGGCCCTATAGACCTTGCTATATTGGAAAACGGCCAGTACGACAGTGCCTGGCGCTATGTGCACTTATTGCCCGAAGAAGCTTTGAAGGCTGCGGCAGATCTAAAGGCGAAGTGCGTATTACCAGTTCATCATTCCCGGTTCGTTCTTGCCCGCCACTCCTGGCAGGAGCCATTGGTAAAAATCACAGAAGCTGATGGTGAAGGCCTGGTACTACCCATTCTAACTCCCAGAATTGGCGAAATTGTGAGTCTCAAAACCCCACAGACCTTTACTAAATGGTGGAAAGAAGTTCAATAAAAAGTAAATTTGAGTATGCTGATGAAGGCAAATAAAATTACGTCTTGCTATATAGGTCCGAAGATCTCACCTGAGCAATTTGTTGCGGAGCACTTTTTTCTATTCTTAGCAAAAGGGACAATGCAAGGGTATGACGGGCATAAGCACTCCGAATTAAAATCTGGTGAATGTTGCCTTGTTAGAAAAAACCATCTTGCGAGGTATAACAAATTCAAAGAAGATGATCAATTTGAAAAAGTAGTTATAATTTTTGATGAAGTCTTCCTGAAACAATTCAAGGTCAAGCATAATATATCAGATACCAAAGCGAAATCCGAGGATGCTTTTTTAATCCTTAAGCAAAATGACCTCGTTCCAAATTTTATGCGATCGCTGTCCGCCTACTTTAATGAAGGAGGAAAAATTGACGAAGTATTCGCCAATATCAAGCGGGAAGAGTTGTTGTTAATTTTGCTACAGGATAATCCTGAACTTCGGGATGTCCTCTTTGATTTCGGGATACCCGAAAAAATAAACCTTGAAGAGTTCATGAATCGTAATTACAAATTCAACGTAGGCATGGAACGATTCGCCTATTTAACAGGCCGAAGCCTTACAGTTTTTAAAAAGGATTTTGCAAAAGTCTTTGGATTAACACCAAGCCGCTGGCTTGTAAAAAAACGGCTCGAGGAAGCCTACTTTCAGATTGAAAAGATTGGGAAAAGGCCTACCGAAATATATGTTGATTTGGGATTTGAGGACTTATCGCACTTTTCGTTTGCCTTTAAAAAGAAGTTCGGGCGATCCCCTAACGAACTAAGACGACTAACCTAGCTAGATCACGCTATTCGATGGCGGCACTCAGTCACTAGAAATTCTGTTTTTAGGTTGTTGGATTACGCTCTGGCGAGCAGTCTCTTTTTATTCATATTCCACAGCTCAAATTGCACATTGATTATTATCTGTTGACCAAACTTGATTATTTCAGTCTTACCCCACATTCTCCTAATTTCGAGGGCGCCATGTAATCAATAACAATTCTATGCCGTTTTCCTGAAAGAAGGCCGTGTCAGCCAATGGCGGATCTAACCATTGTATAACGGTGAAGGTGACAAAATGCAGTTTGTCCTGATCTCGGATTTTGTATTTGCGGCTCATGGCTAACGGAAAAATAGATTCTCTTAAATTTACTCGCAAGTCAGGAGACTTGCAACATTGTAGGTCCAAGTGTCGCCTCCCACAATCCACGCTCAACACTTGAATCAGCTCACACTTTTTAGGAAGACTTAGACCAGGTCGGGTTTCTTAAATGCTTGAAGGTGTTAGATGGTATTGACAAAAACAGATTGAATGTTTACGTATTGTCCGAAAGTTTCCCGAGTCTTTATAGGAGTGCGGAGTGCAAACGTGTTCTTGATCAGGATCAGCAACTCTTACACTACGGGCCAATAAATAGTAAGGTTATTCGTTTTTTAAAACCAGGGTGGCCTCACGTGACTGCTGTTCTGTACGGAAAGACAATCCAAGCATCGCGGGGGTGGAGGAAAATTGGGTGAACTTCCGATGCAATCGTCAAAATTTAAAAAAAAAGGGAAGTCATCTTTTGTTAATAGTGTTCGGTGGAGGATTTGATTTGAAGTTTGAAAATAGCCAAAGACCTTTTCTGATTTATCAAGAGTACTGCTGATATTGCCAAATATTGTTGCCGGCGGCGTGTCGAATTTGGATCCATTTTGACCAACAAGGATTTCAACTTTGCGCCAATAATCATAAGCCTCTTTTGTAAGAGTGGTTTGATAGGTTACGAAGTAGTGTCGAAACATAAAAGAATAATCCACCAAGCGTCTTGCTAAAAATTTATCAGGAAATTCAGTTGCTGTAAGGTACTGCCGATCCAGCAGAACTATTAGTTGAGGATCAGCATTCTGCGTTACAAAACAGGGAGGAGGGGTAACGGGCCCCTGAATGCCTCCAAAAATAATAAAAACCTCTTCAACTTTCCACATTATAAAACGATTCGATCGCGCAGGTAAGATCGAATTTGCAAATATGTTAACAACCGGCCGAGTGACCAGTGTTCCTTCGTTATCTCTGAATTCTTCTTTTTCAATTTTATAGTAGGCCGATACTGAACCTGAATCATCTGGCATTTTTTCTGGAATCGATTCATACATTCTGCTGTCCGGCAAAACGATTTGCACGTGATACGTTTTGCCCGATACACCGGCATAATCATGCAGTACATATTTGCCAGGCCTGGACTCGTCTTCAATATAAGCACCTATGAACTCATCACCCTCAAAAAGATTTACCTCGGCGTCAGAAACCGGAAAAGGTAATCGTTCGCTGTCTGCTGTGACTCCAACGTACAAAACCGACTGATCTGAAAGGACACTCACTTGTCCTGAAATAACTATGGTTCCCCCTTTACGATCGGTAGCTATTTCTATGGGCTGAAGGCAACCGGACAGAAGAACAATGAATATTAATTTTATGGATAGTCTGATGATCATTTGTTTCCAGTTGAAACTAAAAGTCGAACATGGATCGGGAGTGCCCTAAAATAAGATCTTAAGTTAAATAAAGCTGATGGGATTTATACAGTGCGTGCCAATTTTCAGTCCCATAGAATAACTCCTTTGTTAGCGGAATGTTGAAAGCCGCAGGATTTGAGCCGCCCAAACTTCGAACGGTGACCTGGGGTTACGATAAACCTGTACCACCAGAACATTACAGCAATAGTTGCAAGGTCCCAACTATTAAATAGTTGTCATCATAGCGTCACATACTCTAAAATATTACGAGAGTCACCGACATTACTCACCATTTCCTCTGAGTACACAACAAACAAATTATGCATTTCGTAAATCTGAAATTTGTCCTTGTTGTCCTAAAAAATAAAAAAGCCTTGAAATCAATTAAGATTCCAAGGCTTCTGGAGGTCTCGAACGGATTCGAACTGTTACCCATGGTTACATGTCAATACTCAAATTTGCCCTGAAAACACACATTTCTTTCCTAACTGTAAAAACTCAGTAAGCGGTGATAAACTCAAGACCGGAGATCTCGAACTTGCTGCCCAACAAGAAATAAAAGTTGAATTATAACAGCTGATAAAAATGAAACGCACCCTTCTATTCCTGTTTTTTGTTGCGATCTGTTTGTCAACTAACGGGCAAACTACCCTCGCACCTGGAGAACAACCTCAAATTACTGTTGACGCAAAAGGATTGGTTCGATTAGTATTTGGACAGAAGGACAAAATACTGTACTCAACATCCAACGATAATGGCAAAACATTTTCAAAGCCAGTTATCCTTGGTGAGGTTGCGAAAATGCATTTGGGGATGACACGCGGCCCTCAGTTTGCAACTTCAAAAGATTATTCAGTAGTAACCGCTATGGATCAAGCTGGAAACATTCATTCGTTCAGATTAACACATAAGAGTGGCAAGTGGGAAAAGATTGCAAGCGTGAATGATGTAGACGCATCAGCACCTGAAGGATTAATGAGCATTGCGGCCGATGCGGACAATAACTTCTTCGCTGTGTGGCTCGATCTCCGGGAAGACAGAAAAAACAATATTGCATTTTCCGTATTAAAGGGAAATTTAAAATGGAGCAAAAACAAGTTCGCTTACAAATCGTCCGAAGATCACGTATGCGAGTGTTGCAAGCCGTCCATCGCAGTTAACGGCAGCAACGTTTCAATCATGTTTAGAAACTGGTTAAGGGGTTCCAGAGATTTATACTTAACTACGTCTGTGAACAATGGCCAGACTTTCTCGGAAGCTCAAAAACTAGGGAAAGGAACCTGGCCGTTAAAGGGCTGTCCTATGGATGGCGGTGGAATCGCTATCGATTCAAAAAAAGAAATCCATACAGTATGGCAACGTGACGGACAAATTTACTACGCGAAACCAGAAAACAGGAGGAAAAGGTTGGTGAAGGTCGTCATGTTGGACTGAATGGAAATTTAGCAACATGGGAATCGGGGTCTGATCTATTTTTCATGCCGTTGAATGGGGAAAAACAAAAAATAGGTGAAGGCACTGCTCTGAAAGTGTTTCAATTCAGTAACAAGTCTATTCTGGCGATTTGGGAAAAGGATGATCAAATTGTGTTTAAGAACTTGTAAGCTAAAGAGCCTATTACGACTCTTTAGCCTATCAAAATTTTATTCTTGATACTAATTGTTTGCAGCTTATCGGAACAATGAACTTGACTATGACCGATTTTATCCACATACCACCGACCGTGAAGCTGTAAACAGGATTAATGCATCCTTAAACAAAATTTCGAAGAAGTAAAAAGGCGATGACTCAACAATCTTCCATCAGATTAATAATTTTTACATATTGCAACAACAGTCCAATGATTGAAAACCTACGGCTCCGTTACAACTTAGGCCTCAAGAATTGAGACGCGGAAATCACCATGAACCTAAGATAGGCTGCCGTACGTTTAATGAGAGCCTAAGATTTAAGTTATGAAGATTAAGCAGAGTATTATTAAACAATTTCGAAAACCATCTGGTAGTTTTGGTCGATTTGTCGGATGGTTAATGTCAATCAAGAATAGCGATAGAGTCAGCTGGACTCTTGAAAATTTACACCTAAACCCAAGTGACATTTTGCTCGAAGTTGGATATGGACCTGGGGTGACATTAAAGAAAGTTGCGAACAATTTAACTTCAGGTTTTATTGCTGGCATAGACCATTCTGAAATAATGCTAGAGCAAGCGTCAAGAAAAAATAAAAAACATATTGAAAATGCAAAAGTGAAACTTGAATGTGGAACGGTGTGGGACTTAAAATATCCTGAGAACCATTTTGACACAATATATGCGAGTAATGTACATTTCTTTTGGGAAAATCCTGCTAAGGAGTTTAAACAACTGGTCTCGTTTCTAAAACCAGGCGGACGACTCGTCATGGTTTTTCAGCCGCGAATAACAAAAATAGACGTCAGGCAAGTCGCTGACAACACAAAAATAAAGTATGAAGAAGCAGGTCTAATCGATATTAAAATAGGTTTTAAAAAAATGAGACCTGTTACGTGCATTTATATAAGCGGGCAGAAAAAATAACCAGCTTGCGAACATCAAACAATAAACATTAGGGGAAATTGAAATCAGCAAAATATTGTTTGAATTTTAACTACTTCAAGTGGCCTCGATGTGAGGAGGTGATGTTCGCATAAAAGTCGGTTTTGAAAACAAGTCGTTACCTTTACGTCTAGCCTTTTCGTTAAAACACTGATAATCAAATATTGAATGCGCAATCTATATGATTTTGTGAAAGCACATCCGGAGGAACGCAGGCAGTTTTCATTTAAGAATGTATTGTTCCTTAAGATGGATTGTCCCGGCTCACTTAAATTTGACAATTGGAATGAGCACAATTGCTTCATACATGTGCTGATTGGGGAAAAAAATTTGTATTCCCGCGAACAATTTTGGCTTTTACAAAAGGGTACTACCCTATTTTTGAAGAAGGGCGCAATCACCATCGAAAAAATCGGCGATGAACCATTTTGCGCTCTTATGTTCTTTGTTCCGGATGAATATGTTCGCTCCTTTATGAAGGAAAATGCTGCTTTAATTCCAAAACTTGATCTATCAACTGTATCAAAAGACAAAGTGCTGCCTGTCCAGACTACACCAGTCATGCAGTCCTTTTACGACTCAGTGCTTTCTTATTTTGAAACAGCGAAGCCGCCTGTTGAAAACTTGCTGGAATTAAAATTCAGGGAGCTGCTACTAAACGTTATTACGAATCAAAGCAATCTTAAAGTAGTAGGGTATTTTTGCAAACTAGCCCAATCCAGTATTGATGATCTGCAGGAGATCATCGAGAACAACTGTCTTTATAACCTGAAGTTGCATGAATACTCCCGCCTTTGTCACCGAAGCCTTTCGAAATTTAAAAGAGACTTTTTTGCTGTATTTGGAGAAACGCCAGCACGGTGGTTACTGCTGAAAAGGCTTGATCACGCCAGTCGCCTTTTAGTGCAAACCGAAAAACAGGTCATGGATATTGCCCTTGAAAGTGGCTTTGTAAACAATACACATTTCGACCGTGTTTTTAAGGAAAATTTTGGGATGTCCCCCATCAAGTACCGTAAACAGATTTCTGAGGTTGTTGCCTGAAATAATCCATAATCTTTGGACTTTTTAGAAAAAATTTTGGCCTAAATAGCAAATCCCTTTTTTCCAGGGCTGAGTACTTTTGCTCTTACAAACTACCAGTTATACTTTCCAGTATGGATTTATCATTAGATTTTAATGTAAGAGATCTCTAATATTCGAACAGGTGAAAATCTTTGATTTAATGGCAACGCTTGGTTGTCGGTTTCAACTACAGTTTTTGGAAATCAAAAAAGCAAGGTTTGGCGCGAAAAAGAAAGAGTGAATTAGAATGAAGACTGAAACAAAAAAAGAAAAGAAGTACCCAACACTAAACGTGATTTTGTGGATCGTTCAGGTAATTCTGGCAGGAACAATTGGTATGGCCGGAGTTATGAAAACAACGACACCCATAGATGAGCTTGCAGCCCGAATGGCATGGGCTGGTGATATACCAGCCGCACTGGTTCGATTTATTGGGATTTCTGAATTCCTTGCGGCCATTGGTCTATTATTACCATCTATAGTAAAAATTCGCCCGTCACTTACAATCTGGGCTGCATTAGTAATTGTAATTGTAATGATTCTTGCTTTAATACTTCATATTTCCCGCTGTGAATTTAGCAACATTCCAATGCATCTATGCCTTGCTTTACTAGCCGGGTTTGTTGCCTGGGGTAGAAGCCAGCAAGCTGTGATCCATCCAAAATAATTTTTTAGATGCAGTAGCATGGATGGGGAAAAATAAGAATATGGAATTAGGCGTTTGCCCTTTCGATGATCGGATAAAAGATTCCGGAAGCGGGAAACTCATTCCGCTGAACAAAGAACTGCAGCAAATGCTTGAGATGGCGAAAAGTTTCCGATGAACAGTAGAGGGTTGGATCATTTTTTTAAAAATATACTCATGTCAATGACAGCCCTGGTGAAATGTTGCTTTCTGGTTTTTTTGTTCAACTGCAACGGTCCAAATATCAAACGAATATAATAACACCGTCTTAAAATAGTTTTGAGATCAGGGCATACAAGCCGGTAAATCCTGCCGAAGACACAATTCTCAGGAAGAAGAAGAACGCAGCGTTACACAAAGACGATGTTGTCCTTCAAACACCTAGCAAGACATCCTGCATCATCCCAAATAAGCCGAATAATAAAGCATATAAAACAACATTTTGATAATGACATCTGCAACGGAAAGAAAAATCATTCGCTGGCTTCACATACTTGCAAGTCTCCCGATTGTAGGCTATATCTATGGCCCTATTGCTGACAAACCACACCCAGCGTTTATAGTAAAGGCAATACTTTTTCCAGCGATTGTCTTATCGGGCATCTGGATGTGGAAAGGCCAAATAATGAAACGTTGGTTAAAAAAAATATTCAATTTTCTGATCCCTTAAAATTGCCAACTATTTCAAAGAAGCAGTTGATTTTCCGGTGGAGAAGGGATTTGATAATCTATATTTTATTCAATCATCGGAAGATGATCCTACCAAAGCTGTGTTTACCATCGAAGAGATGAAGCTTATTAAAAAACTAATTCAAACTGAGCTTGATAAGAACCCACTAAGGGGCTTGCTTTTGAAAAAATTATCACTCAATTCAGAGTTAGATAAAGTACCAAGGATTATTGTAAAAGCAAGATTGGGAAGACTAGTGGAGCAACTTGCTCAAGCCATTACAAATAAGAAACAAGTAATTCTTAAAGATTACCATTCTGCTAACAGTAACGACATCAAAGATCGATTAATCGAACCTATTGAGTTTGGTGATAACTATCAAACAATAATGGCACTTGACACAAAAGATAAAGAATGTAAACAATTCAAGCTCGACCGCATAGGTGAAGTAATTGAAATGGACAAGGATTTTAAGTTTGAGCAACTGCATAAGAAAACCACTGCAGACATTTTCGGTATGACTGGAAAAAGTACGACTTGGATCACATTGCAATTGAAAATGCGAGCTTACTTATTGCTTCGTGAAGACCATCCGTTATCCATTCCTTTTTTCGAAAAAGCCGAAGATGGTCACTATCAATTTCATGGGCCTATCAACAACTTCGATGGCATTGGTCGGTTCGTTCTCGGTCTTTTAGATGAGGTGAAAATTATTCAACCTAAAGAATTTAAGGAATATATTCAGAACAAGTTTAAATCTCAGACAATAGTTTGACATTAAGGAGCTTTGCCCACATCTAAAACCTCAACAAATTACACCACTATTAACTGATGGAGATATTTAGAACTGCACTCTATGTGCGTTACGAAATTGTAACTGGCTCTAAATTCGCGGGCGATCGTTCACAATTTTTAAAAGGAATTCCGACCCGCCCATATCGTTTATGAACTCGCACGATTAAATCATAGGCTTAAGCCAGCTGTCGAAAAGAATTTAAAACGGAATTTCTTCAGCCATTGAAAGAACTGGAATACATCTGTGGTTACGATCAGAAGGTAATGTTGCCTTATTATCTTCAAAAAATAACCTAACAGTTTTACATGATTACTCATCATTCCCTTTTGTTGCTCAGATTGCTCGAGTCCAATTAATTCAAGGATACAATTTGTCCTTGTTGTCCTAAAAAATAAAAAAGCCTTGAAATCAATTAAGATTCCAAGGCTTCTGGAGGTCTCGAGCGGATTCGAACCTACTACATCCCTTTTACCTTTTTTTGCTATCCTTGCTAAAAATGCACTTTTTGATGTTATTACGACAATATTATGAGCAAGTAAAATCAAGTAAAATCAAAATTTTGTGACACTGATTGTGACACTGCTAAATAACCAGGGCATTAAACTTACGTTATTATTTTTATGAATAACATTCATTTCAGCCTAAGAGGGCAAGGAAAATCGGATCCAGTAATAACACTTCACGTATCTGATTCCAGATTTAAAGGGAGGAGGTTTCGTTACAGCACAGGCGAAGTAATTGATCCACAGCTATGGCTTAAAAAGAAGGAGCGGACGAAGGTCATTCCTGCAATGGAAAAGGAACTTACTGCTCTGAATGACCATCTTGATACATTAAATCAATGTGTAATTAATTTTTTAGCTTCAAAACACAATAGCAAAACAATTCTAAATAAAGAGTTGAAGTCTCGGCTTGATGCATTGAAGATCGATGAACAAAAAGAGCTTTGCCTGAAACAAGAGCAAGAATTAGAAATTGAGAAACAGAAACTCGAAAAGGAAAATGACTTCTATTCTACCTGGGAACGAATCATCATTTCAACCAAAACTAAAGAAGGCCTTCCAATTTCTGAAGGAACGAAAAGATCAAAGCGGCAAACCTTAAACCTTGTTAAGGAGCATTGCGCTAAACATAAAATAAAGTTGACATTTGAGACCCTTGATAAAATGTATTATCATGATTTTGATAATTACATGATTGAAAAAAAGTTCAGTCCAAATAATAGAGGAAAACACTTTAAAGAAATCAAGGCCATCCTACGCGAAGCTGAAGACCGTGACATTGTAGTTAATACCGCCTTTCATAAAAAATCATTTAAGGTAATAAGGACAGAATCAGACTCAATTTATTTAAATGAAGTTGATATTAAAAAACTGCTTAAGGCTGAATTAAGTCCAGCATTAAGTAGGCTCCGTGATATTTTTATTATGGCGTGTTATACTGGCCAACGTCATTCTGATTGGCATCAGATCCGGAAAGAAAATATAACCCCTGAAAATGGAAGAGATATTTTAAAAATATCGCAGCAAAAGGGTAAGAAGATTGTTCACATTCCCGTTCATCCAATCGTTAAATCAATTTTAAACAAATACGCCGATAATATCCCTAAGGTAATCACTAATCAAAAATTCAATTTCGCCTTAAAGTCTATCGGAGAAAAAGCGAAGCTTGGCCACATATCAATCAATGGAAATATTGTTGAAAAAAGTGAAGAAATTTCCACCCACACCGCCCGCAGATCTTTTGCAACAAATGCTTATCTCTCACGATCAATGCAGGTGTATGAGATAATGAATTGCACAGGACATAAATCTGAGTCAAGCTTCTTAAAATACCTAAAACTCAATGGTATGGATTACGCGAAACTTGCTGCCGAGAGTAAATTCTTCAATGATTTTGAATTGCTTGAATTGAAGGTTGCTTAATTGCTAAAATGGTTCAGCTGGAATTTAAAATTTTTTCTGCACTTTAGAGATTTCTTAAATCTTTGCTAATGAAACTTCACCATTGTTAGATGAAATTACCAAGAGAATGCGCACGAATTACAATTGTGCATCTTCGGATGTGCGGGCTCGATTTCCGGCAGGGTTAAAAATTTCTTCCGGTGATTTCCTATGGTTTCCTCAAGTCATTAATATCCTTGCATTTTCGTTGCCACTTCTTCCTATCGTTTCCCACTACTATTGCCACAATTTTGCCACTTTTTGATTTTTTTCGATTCTGTTGCCACAAAATTGCCACGCATTTGCCACAACATTTGCCTTCAAAAGTGTTCGAAAAAAACTCGTTCCACTCATGATAACATCTCATAACTCACCATAGCCAAAATATCAATGCTATTAGCCTTACCGTTATTCCGGCCAGGTTTCTGCGTTCAGCACATTTTGATGCATCTCCTGTTTAAGTTTAGCGATATAAAAACTCAATTTGTTAGCCAACTGATCAAAACCGGTGAATTCTATTTCGCCGCTTTTCCTTAACTTTATTTCAGCGCCACCAACCTGAATAGATTTTTTGGAGATTGTTACCCGAATAGGAATACCTATCAGGTCTGCATCGGCAAACTTTACACCAGCTGACAAAGAATTCCGGTCGTCGTATAAAACTTCAATTCCTGAACTGATCAATTCGTTATAAACTTTTTCTATCGTATCTGTTATTTCTTTAGAATCCAATAACCCAACTAAGTGTACCTCATAAGGAGCAACGGTTATTGGCAAAGACATGCCTTTCTCATTTTTATGTTCTTCACATATGCATGCCAGAAGCCTTCCTACACCAATACCGTACGATCCCATAACTATGGGTTTTTTTACCCCGGACTCATCGATAAAATTCGCATTTGTTGCTTCCGTATATTTGGTACCTAATTGAAAAATGTTTCCGATCTCTACACCGCGAAACGCTTCCAGCTTCGAATCAACGTTATTCACAAGAGGACTCAATGCACCTTCGTAGGCGCTTGCTAAATCCCCTTGAGTATCGGCAATAAAATCTCTCCCATATGCCGCATGAACAATATGGTAATTAACTTCATTTGCTCCAACAACAATATCTGTTCTGTTTATGATTGAGTTGTCGCCAATCACCAAGCACTTCGTGCGGTCAACGTTTATAGCGGATGCAAAACCAGGAACCGCGCCAACTGAAAGTATCTCGTCTTCTGTCGAATTTTTGTACTTATCTGTTTTAATGATTTTCTCCAGTTTGAGAGTATTTATCTCTAAATCTCCCTGAATTAAAACCATGATGATTTTGGAAGCGCCATCGAGTTGAGCTGTGTATATAACTGCTTTACAAATTGCATTTTCCGGCTGGCCTAAATAGTTAGCTACGTCTTTTATTGTTTTAACGGCAGGTGTGAATACTTTTTCAATGGGTTTGCTCGCTCCGGAAGCTACCTTAGGCAATTTGAAAGTTGCGACCTCCTTATTCGCACGATATTGCTTATCCTCACTTATGAATATTGTGTCCTCTCCGATCGGAGTCAAGTACATAAACTCATGAGCCACCCTTCCTCCCATCATACCAGTGTCACTTTTAACAGCAACCGCCGGCAGTCCTAGCCTGGCAAAAATTCTGAAATAGGAATCATAATGAGCAACATATTGTTTGGCCATTCCTTCCTCGTCACGATCGAGAGAGTATGAATCCTTCATTGTAAACTCCCGGACTCGGATTAGTCCACCTCGCGATCTGGTCTCATCCCTGAATTTTGTATAAATTTGATAAATAAGCTTGGGCAGCTGGTTGTAAGATTCAATTTCAGTTGCACACAAATCGGCAATTACTTCCTCATGGGTCATAGCCAAGACCATTTCCCTACCTGTCCTATCTTTAAACCGAACAAGTGATTCATCGATTTCGTACCAGCGATTTGTTCTTTTCCAAACCTCAGCAGGATGAACGATCGGCATACAGATCTCATCGCCATCAATCCGGTTCATTTCCTCCCGAAGAATGTTTTCAATTTTGCTGAGGCTACGTTTGCCAAAATGCAAATAAGTAAAAATGCCCGATGCCAGCTGTTTGATATAGCCAGCTTTCGTCATGTACTCGGCTGAAAGTATTTCAGCATTTCTGTCAATTTCTCGGGAAGATTTAAACAGGATCTTGGATATTTTCACAATAGAACTTTTCTCAAATTAAAAAATAAAGATCCGTTAAAGTAACAGGTTTTAAAATTCAACGAACGAAATCGGTCAATCTTATAAAAATTGTATTGGATAGACAAACCCTACATTGACAACACTTAGTACTATTTATTCGATGCAGGCCCCCGCTAACGATTGGCCTGTAGCTCCTGTAGTTGTTATAATCTACACTTTGTATTTCAAAATATTCATTTTCCTTTCCTTGATAAATCATCGATTGCTTTCTTAGGGTGATATATATGCTAAACTGTTAAAGTTTTAGCGATGGCTAATGGCCTTAAATTATCTTATGTTTTGTTAATAATAAAATAATAATATTGGACATAAGCCGCAATCTTATAGAAAGGTCCCAAACCTCTCAAAGTGGCAAGTATAACCATTTGGATTAGTGACAAGATAATCTTGGTGGCTATCTTCAGCAGGCCAGAATTTGGTGAAAGGTTCAAGGGTAGTTACAACTTTCCCCGGCCAACGTCCCGATTCATCAACTATTTTGATCATTTCCTTCGCATCGCTTCTTTCTTGTTCGTTCTGGATAAACAATGCTGAACGATAACTGGAGCCTCTGTCATTACCTTGACTGTCTACCGTACTTGGATCATGAATTGTGAAAAAATAATCTAATAGTTTCTTGTACGATGTCTCATTTGCATCGTATGTAATTTCCAGCCCTTCGGCATGCCCGGGATGATTCCGATAGGTAGGGTTTTCGTTTTGCCCCCCTATATAGCCAACCTCGGTATCTTTTACTCCTGGACGCACTCTGAAAAGATCTTCCATCCCCCAGAAGCAGCCACCGGCTACATATGCTTTTTTTAAATTTTCCATAATTAATCTATTTTAGTATTCATTCTATAGTACAAATTTATGGTGCGACTACTTCCATTCTCTGGACGCTTTTACCCGATGTTTTGGCAATTTTTCCCAACTTAAAAAGCGAGTTTTTTCCCCTTTTCATTTAGAGATTAATTGCTTATTTCTTCAATAATGGCATAATCAAGCCGTAGTAATGCACGGTTAGGATCTGAACCAAATATGGAACGGATTACTTTACCGTCCTTGTTCACCAATATCCAATGAGGTGTTCCTGCTGCTTGGTAGTCATGGAATGTAGTGGCGAAGCCAGAATCTTTAAAAAAAGGGAATTTGACATGTAATGAATTTAATGATCTTATGATATCATCATTACTATATTCAGGTCCTTCAACATTACTATGGATACCAAGTACGTTAATCTTATCTCGGTGTTCATAAACCATTTTATTTGCGAAGGGTATAGCTCTTCCTGTACAACCGGGACAACCCAAATAGAAAAACAAAATCAATAAGGGCTTTCCTATAAAATCTGTGTAACGAGGAACATCTTCGTTTCTAAAACTTTCTAAGTGCCATGGCTGAATTTCGTTATTTAAAATTTCCATATAAAAGGATTTAAATTTCCACCACCACAATTGGCAGGGGAATGATACCGAACTACAATCTATTGGTTAACTGACTTAAAGATTTCATTCCAGGCGCTTAAAAATTTGTTTGGCCACCCGCAAACAAGGAGTGTATTTGCTGGATCATTTGATTAGTAAAGCCCCACTCATTGTCATACCAAGCCATTATTTTTCACTAGATCTGCGTCAACGACTCTAGTCATCTCTAAGTAATACCGGAACCGCTACAGATTATGCATTTCTTATTTAAATTCAATAATGAATTCTGATTTTGGCTGCCGTACTTTTTTCAAGTTTACTAACCAGTCGCCTGTTTCATCACGATAGCCTAATGGCATAATTGCAACGCTTTTTAAACCTTTTTTATTCAATCCTAAAATTTTATCGTATTCGGCATTGACAAATCCTTCCATAGGTGTTGCGTCTACTTTTTGGATGGCTGCTTCTGCTAATGCCATTCCAAGACCAATGTAAGCCTGACGGGCAGCGTGATTGAAATTCACTTCTTCAGTTCTTGGCACATAAAGATCGATTAACAATTTTTGATAATCTGTTGTGCTTTCTGGTAGAGTTCCACGCTCATTGTGGGTATGCGTATAAACACCATTAATTCTACCTTCAGTATAAGTATGCCAAGCGGCAAAAACCAAAAGATGAGAAGAATCTATAATCTGAGATTGATTAAATGAATGTGCTAAAAGTGTTTGTTTTAAATCTGGATTTGTAATTACAATCACCCTGTATGGTTGTAAACCAGAAGAAGTTGGCGCTAAACGAGCAGCTTCTAAAATTAAATCAACCTTTTCTTGCGGAACAGCTTTACCGTTCATTTTCTTAGTGGCATAACGCCAGTTTAGGTCTTCTATTAAACTCATTATTTTTTTTAGAATCAAAATTTAGTTATCAATATTTTTATAAGTCGCTATAACTGACTAGCACACCAATTTCGATTTTCGGTTCTGTACTAGCTGAAGCACAACTACACAGGTACGTGATGTAAAAAGCGGTTTGATTTAATCATGGGAGATAAATAAACTGAACTGTCATTGTCTAAGTACGTTTGAAACCTAATGGCTACCCGCAACCTAGGATTGTATTTGCCGGATCATTTGATTAGTAAAACCCCACTCATTGTCATACCAAGCCATTATTTTCACTAGATCCCCGTCGACAACCCTCGTCATTTCTAGATCTATTGTTGCGGCGAAAGTGCTCCCGATGATATCCGTGGAAACGATTGGTTCACTTGTTACGGCAACTACTTTTTTATACCTATTGGTAGAGGATTCTTCGGTTAGTATTTGGTTGATTTCTTCAATAGTTGTCGGTCTTTCAGCAACGAAAGTAATATCGGAAATTGAACCGACAGGAACAGGCACTCTCACGGAAATACCATCAAATTTTCCGGCGTATTGAGGCAATACTTTAGTGGTAGCAACGGCCGCTCCAGTAGATGCAGGTGCAATATTGAATCCAGCTGCTCTACCCATTCTCGGCTCTCTTTTCGACGGAGAATCCACAAGGGCTTGCGACGCTGTATAACCATGAATAGTGTTAAGAATAGCTTTTTTAATACCGAGTCTTCTACCTAAAATTTCAATAATTGGACTGATGTTATTCGTGGTGCAGCTGGCACATGAGAAAATGGAGACATTACCTGTTTTGGTATTTACCCCGTGTACAACTGTAGGGGTATCTTTAGTAGGACCAGAAATTGCTACTGACTTAGCGCCGGCTAAAATATGTTTTTCCGCATCATGCTGGCTGGTAAATATTCCTGTGCTTTCAATAACCACATCTACATCGAGGTCTTTCCAAGGCAAACCAGCAATATCACGTATACTTGAATACTTAATTGCTTTCTCCCCGACAAAAATTGTGTCAACTTCAAATCTGACATTCTTTTCATATTTTCCATAGTTGCTATCGTATTTAAGAAGATATACCGCGTTCTCTATGTCCATTAAATCATTTATGCCAACAACCTCGAGGTCGTTAGTATCGAAAATCACTTTTAACGCTGATCGTCCTATGCGACCGAACCCGTTGATTGCTACTCTTTTCATTTTATTCTATGTATTTAGATGTTATTGCTTTATAAGTGAATCATGGATATAGATTTCCTTTTGAGTCGCTGTCAATGCTTCACCGGCTGTCCACAATGCCACACCTAAAAGCACCAGGTCCTTGATTAGAAATTGTCCGGGTGAGGCAGAAATAAATGGAAATAGCCAACCTTCTTGAATAACTCCAGGAGTAGACGCCATGAATGTCAACGTAGTCAAAAATGTAAGTATTGCAGCGATACTACCTATAGATGATAACTTCGGCGATAATGGACGTAAAGCAATTAAAATACCGGTTGTGATTTCAATTACACCAAGAATATCTGAAAACGTCCTTGTGCTTAGAAAAGCAAAGGCCCAGGAAAACAAAGGGCTGTGCTCTGCTAACGGACGAATACCCTCCGCTTCATACAGAGTGAATTTTAAAATACCTATCCAAATTAGAATTACTACTAATCCATACCGGATAAGAAAACTTCCTGAATTAAGGAAAAATGCTGCTGCTGTTCTTTTCATCGTTAAATTTCCAATTGTTGATAGCTTAGTAGCAGCAACTATGTAAACCTTACAAAAAATAAACTTCTTTTTTATGCTCAGTGTCCCTTGATGGATGTCAGGAAATCTTTTCAATATTAGCTCATCAACTTTTTCATGAAGCATATCCATGTCGTTGATGACTTTCTTTCAATCAGCGTGTTGAAGTGTTGATATTAATTATTTACTCCGGCCAATAGTTGATCGCGTTTAGCACTGATTATTACCCTCACGGATATTGACTAGATTGATAGATTGGATTGAAAGCTGACGGAGATCACCAATAAGCATCATGTATCCTTTATCAGCCATCATGATTGATATGCCCTTCATTTTTTTAATCGTGAAATATTTTTAAAGACGAGCCACTAATATCATCGTGAGTTACGACACAACAAAGAGAAGGAGTTTGTGTCCACTACAATTAAGATTTTGCAAGGCATTATGGGGTAGGCTTTCTACTACAGTTTTAATGGTGCTTGAGCTAGCGATTGTTTTATCCTAAACCATTCTTGTTAGATGATGGCGGCAAAAACCCTCTTGCTAATTGGCTGTCTAGAAACCATGCTAAATACTTCCCATTATACCGAGGCCAAATTTCGAATGGAATTACATTTTTACAATGTAGATGCCAGCGGAAAATCAACAGGGATTTTAGTCAGATTGTGCAGATAGTTCATTGCAGTTTTGTCGCTTATCTGAAGGATTAAGTCCACGAGATTTTCGTTCGTATAACCCTGTTGAAAAAAAGCTGCTGTACTCTCGGCATTGACCCGGCCCCTGTTTTGTGTAATGTCGGAGGCAAGCTGCACTAGTGCATTTAGCTTTGCGTTTTCACTACGTCCCTTGCGCAAGTCTAATATCTGTTCATCGCTAAACCCGTTCATTTTACCTAGAACCGTGTGTGCGCTTTGGCAGTATACGCAACCGTTCACCTGACTTACAACCAAGTTGACTGCTTCTTTTTCTTTATTGGACAGGGAACTCTTGGCATTTTGATAGGTCAAATACCTGCTCAGGCCATTGCTCGAATAGCCAATAGTAGCATAGAGATTTGGAACAAAGCCCAATGATTTCTTTAGGGTGTCAAAAATCTCCTGATTTGTTGAATTTACTTGTTCCCTTGTCGGAACATTGATTACATTTTCCATTTCTTTTACATTTTAGATAATAATGATTTGTTCGCAGATCGAAAAGTTGTATAAATTCTTCCCTTGTTATAACGTAGTCGGAGTGATCTTGAAAACCTTACAAACATGCCCCGGTGAATATTTGGTTTAAAAAGGCCAATGAGAAATGTAACGGAGAATATCTAAATTC